>JBBQNA010000007.1:0-33339 GCA_038329515.1 Candidatus Limnocylindrales bacterium
TCGGCATCGCGGGCCAGGTGGATGGCATCCTGCCCGTCGACCGGGACACGCTGGCCATCGGGCCGGCACTCATCTGGATGGACCGACGAGCAACGGCGGAGGCCGCCGATCTGGCGCTGCGGTTCGACCCTGCCGCGGTCCATGCCCGGACCGGTGGCAACATCGATGCCTCACACGGTGGACCCAAGATCGCATGGCTGCGGGCGCAGGAACGGGCGGGCCTGGCGCCGGTCGCGGACGCGTACCTGATGCCCGTCTCATTCGCTGTCGCGTGGCTCACGGGCGAGCGGGTGATCGACCCCTCGAGCGCCTCCACCACGTTGCTCTGGGACCTGCACACGGCCGACTGGGCACCGGACCTCATGGCCGCGATCGGTGCGGCGCCTGGGGATCTGGGTGCGGTGCTGCCCGCGGCTTCCATCGCCGGCAGCGTGCGCCCGGACATCGCCACCAGGCTGGGGCTCGGGCCCCGTGTGCCGGTCGTCGTGGGGACCGGCGATGAGCACGCCGCATGCCTGGGTGCCGGCGCCACCGAGCCCGGCGTCGTGTGCGACATCACGGGCACCGCGGAACCGGTCGCTGCGGCGGCCCGCTCCGCACTCGTTGATCCGAGCCGTGCTTTGGAGACGCACCCCCATCCCGCGCCCGATCGCTGGATCCTGGAGAATCCCGGCTTCGTATCCGGTGGCAGTACCCGCTGGCTGGCGGATTCGATCCTGGGCATTCCAGAGGCGCAGCTGTTCGCGCTTGCAGCCCAGGCGCCCGTGGGCTCGGACGGCCTGGTGTTCGTGCCCGCATTGGGCGGCGCGGTGACGCCCCGCTGGAACGACCGGGCGCGGGGCACGTTCCACGGCCTGCGACTGGGCCACGATCGACGCCACCTGTGCCGGGCCGTGCTGGAGGGCTGCGCCTTCGCGCTGCGCGACATCGTGGACGGGCTCGACGCCCTGGGCCTCGCCGGCGAGCGCATCCGGGTCCTGGGCGGCGGAGCCCGCGACCCACTCTGGATGAGCATCAAGTCGGACGTGACGGGGCGCGTCGTGGAGCGCCTCGCGGAACCGGAAGCGACTGCGTTCGGCGCCGCGCTGCTGGCAGCCACGGGCATCGGCTGGTACCCGGATGCTGCCACTGCGGCCGTGCAGACCGTGCGGCTGCTGCCGCAGGTGGACGAGCCCGATGCGGGGCACCATGCTGTGTACATCGACGCCTACCGTCGATACCGACGCATCTACGACGCCCTGGAGCCGATCGACATGGGGACTCCGTGACCAGCACGAGCCAGAGCACCGACCCACTCGCGCAGCGGGCGGCCGCCATCGATGCCCTGGGCCGCGACCAGTTCGACGTACTCATCGTGGGTGGTGGCATCACCGGCGTCGGGGCGCTCCTGGACGCCACGGCGCGTGGGCTGCGGGCGGCACTGGTGGAGTGCGATGACCTGGCCGTGGGCACCAGCAGCCGCTCCTCGAAGCTCATCCACGGGGGACTCCGGTACCTGGAGCAGTTCCGCTTCGGCCTGGTGCGGGAAGCGCTCGCGGAACGGGCGACGCTGTTGCGCATCGCGAGCCACCTGGTCCACCTCGAGACCTTCGCGGTGCCCTTGTACGGCTCGCCGTTGCAGGTGCCCTACATGGGCGCCGGCCTGATCCTGTATGGCCTCCTGGGCGCCGGCTTCCCGACCTACCAGACGCCAGGTGCCGCGCGGCGGATCATCCCCTCGCTCAAGCCGCACCGGTTGCGGGGCACGTTCACCTACCGCGACGGCGTGGAGGACGACGCCCGGCTGGTCATCGCCGTGTGCCGCACGGCCGTGGCCCGTGGCGCCGTGGTCGCGATCCGCGTCCGGGCGACCGGCCTGATCCAGCGCGACGGGCGGGTCGTCGGCGTGGAGGCTACCGACCTCGTGAGCAGCCAGACCGTGTCCATCTCGGCCGCGGCCGTCATCGATGCCACAGGCGCGACCGGAGGACCCGGCGGGCCGTTCGCGGCAGATGCCGGTGCCGTGGCCGTGATGCCCAGCCTCGGCGTCCACCTCATCATCGAGCGCGACCGGATCCCGGCGGGTGGTGGCTTGACCATCCAGATCCCGGGCCGGGTGCTGTTCCTCGTCCCGATGGGCCGGCGCTGGATCATCGGCACCACGGACGACCCATATGACGGGCCATCGGATCGACCGGCGGCGCCCGATGCAGCCGTGGACGAGATCCTCGCGAACGTCAATGACAACCTCGATGTGGGCCTCACGCGGGCGGACATCCTGGCCACCTACGCGGGTATCCGGCCGCTCGCCGCGACCACGGACTCGTCCACGGTCAAGGCGTCCCGCGAGCACGTCATCGGTTCGCCGCTGCCCGGCCTGATCACGGTCCGCGGCGGCAAGTACACGACCTACCGACGTATCGCGGCGGATGCCGTCGATGCCGTGCTCGGTGCACGCGCGAAGTCCCTGCCATCCGCCACCGCACGACTGTTGCTGGTCGGGGCTCCGGGGGCCGGGACTGGCGCGCCAATGGTGATCGCCACGAGCGCGGCCGGATCACTGGACGCGGCGGCGCTCAGCGCGTTGCGGGCGCGCTACGGTACCGAGACGGATGCGCTCCTTGCGCTGGGAGCCGAGCGCGGCCTGCTGGGTCGACTGCATCCGGACACCGACCACCTGGAGGTCGAGGTGGCCTGGGCCGTGGAGCAGGAGCTGGCCCTGGGGCTCGATGACATCCTGGCCCGACGCCTGCGCCTGTCCATCGAGGCCCGTGACCACGGTGCGTCCGTGGCCGCTCGCACGGCAGCTATCGTGGGCCCGGCGCTCGGCTGGGATGATGCCCGTCAGGCGGCAGAGGTCACGCGATATACGGCCAGTTCAGCAATGGAGTACGGCGTCCCATGAGATTTCGGACCACCATCATCGGCGAAGGCAAGAACGCTGCCGGCATCCAGGTCCCGGATGAGGTCGTCGACAGCTTCGGGGCCGGCAAGCGACCCCCGGTCGTCGTGACCGTCAACGGCTACAGCTACCGGAACACGGTGGCAGTCATGGGCGGCGTCTACATGGTGAGCATCAGCGCGCAGCATCGGGCCGCGTCCGGCGTCTCGGCTGGCGATGAGCTGGACATCGACGTGGCGCTGGACACGCAGCCACGCACGGTGCCCGTACCCGACGACCTGGCCGCGGCGCTCGATGCCGATCCGGATGCCAAGCGGACCTGGGATGCGGGCGCATACAGCTACCGCAAGGAGGTCGTCCGGTCGCTGGAGGACGCCAAGACCGAGGAGACGCGGGCCCGGCGACTGGCCAAGGCCGTGACGGCCCTGCACGAGGGCCACTTCTAGCTCGGCGGGATCGCGCCGCGAGTGGATCGAGCCCGCGCGAGGATGTCGACGGGCGACGCGACGGACGCGTCTAGCCCGGCGGGTCGTGCACGCCGCGCCTTCGAGGGCGCGTGCAGTGCCCCGGAACGTGCTCGCCCGGCTCGCACGGCGGCACGCGCCGTCGGCGGCTCACATCTGCGGATGATGTCAACGAAATGGTTCGAGGCGGGAGGTTGGCGTCGCCCAAGATCCGGTCGGGGCGTGCGAGCCCTGACGATGGCCACAGGCATGCGCATCATCCGCAGATCCGTCCCCGGGGCACGGACGATTCCGGCGCGGCAGGCGGTCAACCTCACCGGCAAGCCCATGGCGCTCGCATCACCCGCAGGATCGACGTGCAGCTGGCGCTGCGGAATCACCGGCGCGGGTGCGCCGCGACCGGCCGGGTTCGTGGGTGGTGATGGCCCGTGTCGTGCGCTCCCGACCGTCGCGCGTGACGCGAACAGAGGCTTGCGCTGATCGGCCGCGTGTCGCATCCTTCGCGGATGCTTTGCTGTCGGGCCCAGACCATGATGTGTACGTGCGGCCCCGCCGCGCGGAGGACATCGACTCCGGCCAGTTGACGCAGCGCACACGCTGAACAGGGCCGGACGACCGGTCCCGGGGCCGCGATCCAGAGGACTGGACCGCGGCTTTGTGATGTCCTCACCAAACGCGCGACGGGTGCCGAACCCTCAGATCCGGTCGACGACCGGCAGGGATCGCATCCCGTTTCCCGCATCTGACTGAGGACATCCCCATGACCGCAACCGCACTCATCAACGGTGTCGATACCAGCGCCATCGGTACCTTCGTGGAACACATCCAGGCCAAGCCCGACTACACCGGGTCCGCGTTCACGGCGAACGTGACCTGGCAGGGCGGCTTCCGCAACGAGATCCGGGTCCGTGAGCTGACCCCCACCTACGCGGACGAGCCGGCATCGCTGGGCGGAACGGACACCGCGTCCAACCCCGTGGAGCAGATCCTGGGCGCCTTCGGCGCCTGCCTCGCCATCGGCTATACCGCGGGTGCCATCGGACGGGGCATCACCCTGCGCGCCCTGGACCTGCAGCTGACCGGCCTCATCGACCTACCTGTGTTCTTTGGGCTCAAGGATGGCCACGCCGGATTCCAGGAGATAGACATCGTGGTGCGCATCGACTCCGATGCGTCCGCCGACGCACTGGCGGCGCTCCACGAGCATGTCCTGCGAACGTCACCGGTGGGCAACACCCTGGCGCGACCCGTCGTGGTCCACGCTCGCATCGAGGACGTCGCGGTCGCGGTCGCTGCCTAGCTCGTCGGTCCGCCATCCGTCCCGCTGCCTCCTCGGCGGGGCGGATGGAGCCTTCGCTGCCACGAGTGCCGGTGGCGTGCCGGGGCGTGCGCCCCGCCGGCGGCCGTACGCGGGCGTACCGGGTGTGCACCACGCGATCGACCCGTTGTTCAGGGACGGTCCGGAGACCCCGAATCGGGCTTCCAGCCGACGGGCCGTGCGTCGGATGCACGGATCGTCGGAGGAACCGGCTGCGCAGGCCGATCAGCCAATGGGTTGACCGCCACGTGCACGACCACCCGCGGCTGAGCGGACCCCGCGGCACAGCCGAGCGGCACAGCCGAGCGGCACAGCCGCCCCCGCCCCGGCGGCGTCCTCGGTCACGGCAGTCCGGCGGCCACCGCACTCCCGCCACGCGGTCGTCAGTCGAGCAGGCCGGCCGCGTTGAGTCCGGCCCGGATGCGTGCCCGGTCGGCGTCGTCGACGTTCAGCAGCGGCGGCCGCACGATGGTGTTGGGGATCCAGCCCATCATCGACAGCGCTTCCTTGGTGCGTGCCCGGTAGTCGGCCACCGGCGCCGCAAAGATGATGTCCGCGAGGTCCTGGATCTGCTTGCCCAACACCTGGACACGCGCCACATCGCCGGCGCGCGCGGCCGCCTGGAGCGCCACGTGCTCTGCAGTCAGCAGGGTCGCGAAGCCCAGCAGCGCGCCTTCGGCGCCCAGGAGGAAGCTCTCGCCGATGAAGTTGTCATTGCCCGTGAGCAGCGTGATGTGCCGCGACGCGGTGTTCAGGTGCGCTTTGAGAGCGAGCCAGCGAAGCGGGTCGAACGAGGCCTCCTTGATGGCCACGACCTGGGGGATGTCCAGCAACCCGTCGAGCACCTCCGTCGGGTACAGCACACCGCCCAGCATCGGCTGCAGCTGGAACAGGACCATGGGCATGTCCGCGGCAGCCGCGATCGCCTGGTGATAGCCGACCACGATGTCCGTGCGCAGTGGCTGGCTCAGGAAGGCACCGATGGGGAACACCAGCAGCGCATCGGCGCCCGCCTCGCGCGCGATGAGCGCATTGGCGACCCCGTCCGCCGTGGACGGACCAGCCACACCTGCCACGACCTTGATGCGACCCGCCGCCGTGCCCACGATGGTCTCCAGGATCGACCGCCGCTCATCCCGCGTGAGGTGCGGACCCTCCCCGGTGTCCACGTTCACAGCGACACCCAGGGCACCTGCGGCGATGAGCCGCTCGATGTACGGCGGGATGGCGTCGTAGTCGACGCGCTGGCTGTCCAGCATCGGCGTGACGGTGGCCGGGATGATGCCGGCGAGGTCGATCATGGGTCGCTCCTGGTCAGGTCGGCGGGACGATGGCTGCTGGGTGTGGGGCCGAGTATCTCCGCATCCACGCGACCCAGTCGATATCGGTCGCTCCGGCCCTGCCCGGTGGCCACGAAGGCAGCGGGGAATCCGGCGGGTCGCAGGAGCGTGGCTGGATCGGCGGGTGCAGCGCCATATGGGTACGCGAACGGCCAGCCGCGTGGCGGACCGAGCGCGGCCAGTTGGGCCGCGGAGGCCGCGATCTCGCGTTCCGACTCCGCACGCGGCAGCCAGTCCATCCAGCGATGTCCGTGGGTGTGGCCACCCAGCGTCATCCCCGCCGTGTGCAGCTCCCGGATCTGCCGCGCATCCAGGTGGAGTGCCTGGGCGACGTCCGCCTCCGGCCCCACCAGCTGTTCGATCATGCGCGACATGATCGGCCCCGCCACGTCCATCAGGTCTCGCTGGAGCACCCACTTCACGTCGTCCACGGGATCGTCGAACGGGTCCAGCGCATGGTCCGCCTCGGCCTGGTAGCAGCGCATCCGGTCCTTGGGCGACAGCGCGTCCACCACGGCGTCACGCAACTCCGCCGCGCTCATGAGTGCCAGCAGCACGTGGATGCGGTGGGCGACTGTGAGGCCCTCGCCCGGGTCGCGCGCCATGATGAAGAACGTGCCCGGCAGGCCCCGCTCCGCGAGCATCGGCAACACGTATCGATGATGGTCGTCGTGGCCGTCGTCGAAGGTCAACACCACCGCATCGGGCGGCAGGGGCGGGCCCTCGGACAGCGCCGCGGCGACCTCCGGCCAGCCCACGATGGTCGCGTTGCGCGACAGGTCATCCAGCTGCGCCGCGAATGTCTCCAGGTCCATACGCCCTGCGCCCACCCGCTGGGGTGCATCGTCGGGGCGGACATAGTGGTACATGAGCACCGCCGTGCCCGTGGGGATGAGCGGCGGCGATCCCGTCACGCGGCTGTCACTCGAGGATCAGGCGGCGGAGAGGTGGAGCCACAGGAAGTCGTGCCCGGTGCGAGCCCGGAGCCGATCCAGGAGCGCTGCATCGATCACGAGGGGCGCGTCCAGCGTCCCCGCGTCAGCCCACCCATCGGCCTCCAGCAGTTGCACCTGGTCGAGCGGTCCGAGCCCCCATGCGTCATCGATGGTCAGCGCCGACGTGGTACCCACGAGGACCGATCCATCGGCAAGGCGCCTGATCTCGACGGACCCGGGCTGCTCCATCCGGAGGGCGCCAGGGATGGTGCTGATCGACTCTCCGGCAAGCCAGTCGCCGTTCGGCCCGACCCGCACCACATGCAGCGCCGGACCCGTCACGACCCAACCGGCCAGCTCCACGCTGGTGGGTGGCACTGCCGCGACCGACAGCTGCGCGACTTCGCCACTGGGCGTACGGATGACGAGCGTGTCGTCGTCGGGTGTCTCGAACGTGATCGCAGCAAGGTCCGGGGTCGGATCCGTGCCGCTGGAGCGGACCAGGTCGATGTGCGCCAACAGGCGCGCGGCGGCGGACGGTGCTGACTCCGCGACGGAGGGCTGCTCGGAGTGCTCCGCGACGAGGTTGCGGTCGGCGCCACCGCGCGCTGGTCCGGACTCGATGACCTGGTCATAGCCGGAGAGCGCCCGGATGGCCACCCACTTGGTGCCATCCGTTGCGGCCTGGGTCCGGCTGCTCGCATCACCCTGACGCTCGATGATGGAAACGTCCGCGACGCCCAGCGGCAGCGTGGCCGAGACAGCCCGCACGACAGCCGTTGGCCGGAGCCCGATGGCACGTACCCACGCGTCACCCACACGCACGCTCACCACGGACATGGGGTGGCTGGCGCCGTCCACGACGATGCTCAACTGCGTCCAGATCCAGTCCGCGCCTGCACCACCCGCCTCGACCAGCTCCCGATGGCCGATCCCCCCGTTCGGCCCCTCGAGCACGACAGTGCCGTCAGGTCCCGGTCGGCCATCAGCAGCGTTGTTGGTGTATGGGAAGTCGCTGTGGAACAGCCACTTGCCGTACGACGGGCGGTAGTCGTGACCGGGGATGTCATCGGGATGGTCCATGAGGCCCGACGCGACCCACGTGCCGCCGCCGAGCGGCCGTCTGCCCACGAGATAGCCGGCACCCCGGATGACCAGGTCGACCGCCGGATCGAAGGGCCTCGTGGAGCCGCCGGGCAACCCCGGATCGGGTGCGGTCCAGAAGGCATCCGAGGCTGGCAGCAACAGCGGCACCAGGGCACGCACGGCCCACGCGGATGCACCCGGCGACATGTACCGCTCGCAGACATCGGGTCGCAGACCCCAGACGCCCACCCGGAACCAGTCCGTGGCCGGGTCCAGGGCATCGTGGTCCAGGTGATAGCGGATCGACCGGTCGATGACGCCACGTGCCAGACCGGGATCGACCGGCAGACGACCCTGGACGGCCGCCAACCCGAGCGGTCCCGCCGTTGCGAATCGATAGCCCAGGGAGCGGCCGATGAACGGGATCGCGCCGTCCTCCGCCGCGAACGCGGGGAGGTCGCGCAGCCAGGTCGTGGCACGATCGCGGACCAGGTCCCGGATCTCCGGCCGTCGGTCGCCGTCGATCTCCGCCCAGTGCAACAGGTGCCAGTGGATGGCCCAGCCGGTGTATCGATCGTAGGCGTGGCCCTCGCCGTCGGAATACCAGCCATCCCCGGAATACCAGCTGAGCATCGTGTCGATGCCCTCGTCGATGAGTCGGTCCTCGACGATCTCGCCCAGTCCCCGGCGCACCGTCGCCACGATGACCGGGAACAGCACCCAGTTGTCCTCGTACACGTCGCGGCCGTGGACCTGCGCCAGCCACGCGGTCACCTGGCGCAGGCGCGTTGGCCCGAGTGCCGGCACCAGCCGGTCGCGGCCGGTCCAGAGGGTGAATGCGATCTCCGCCGCCTCCACGATGCGCTGGTCCCGGTCCCCGATGTCGCCCCAGTACCAGGGCCCTGCCTGATCGGTGCCGTCCACCAGACCCTGGACCGTGAGGTCCAGGACATCGAGCGTGTGGCCGTCGTACTCCAGGGTCGTCGGGTTGTCAGGGTTGCCCAGCCACGCGCTCCAGGCCACGGTCATGCGGCAGAAGCCCTCCATGCCCGAGATGCGGTTGGCCGCGTCCGCGCCCGGCAATCGCGACCATGCGGGCGAGCCGTCTGTGCGCACGCCGCGCGTGAACCCGAATGTCAGTCGGGCGAGTAACGCTGCCCACGATTCGCGCGTGCTGGAGCCGTCGGGAGCATGCGTGGTCATCGATGGATAATACGTCATACGACTTTGGAGATCTGCCTTCCCTATCCTGCCCTCGAACATTTGTCGACACCAGCGCAGATGAAAGGTATCTGCTCTTGGCGCGAGTCTCCCTGTGCGTGGTAGAGTTCAAGTACTGTTCAACTTCATGGAGGCTCATCTTGCCGTTGACGCTGCCCGAGCCGATCACGCAGGCTCTGGGGACCTCACCGCTGAAGCTGGTGGTGTGCCAAGTACGCATCGAAGAGACTCCTTCGATCGCCGCCCCCAAGGTTGGACTTCAGCTCTTCGAGCTCCTTGGGGGTCGCAACGGGCCCTATCCGTTGCTTGAAGCCTTCAAGGCCGAGCAGATCGAGATTCGTATTGGACCCAATGTCCCGACAAGCACCCAGCAGACTCCGCTCAATGGCTGGCGCGCTATGTCTGAGGACAAGAACTGGATCGTTGCGCTCCTTCCAGGGAGTGCGGCGCTCGAGACGAAGGCCTATACGACCTGGGAAGGTGACTTCCTGCCACGGATGGAGACTCTTCTCGCGGTAGTCGATGACGAACTTCAGCCGGCCATCCAGATGCGGATCGGTCTCCGCTACGTTGATCTCATCACTCGCAAAGGCATAACGTCGCCACAGGGATGGGCGGGCTGGATCGCGGATGCGTTTCTCGGTCCCATCCAACACCCTGCCATCGGAGCGGGTGTCGTCGCCGTGCAGCAGCAGGTCGACATCGACGCCGGCGACGGGATACGTTGCACCCTCCGACATGGCGTGGTGCCCACCGAAACCAATGGTGAACTTGGATATCTACTCGACTGGGATGTGTACAGCGAGGATGTCCGCGCGTTTGACCAGGGCGCGATCCGCGAGCGGCTCGTGTCACTCCATCGGCTCGCGCTCCAGCTATTCCAGCATGCGATCAGCCCGCGACTTTTCGAAGAGCTGAAGGCATAGAGGATGGAGACCGCGATCCTCGATTTCGCCGAAGGGCGGCGTCGTGCGACCGATCAGTCCTTCACCATCAGCGAGTGGCCCGCGACTGGACGCACGCCTCTCGTGTCAAAGGGAGTTGATGCGAATACGGATGCAGGGACCCTCAGCCTCGCCCGGGGCGACATACTGGTGCAACTGGCGACACCGGACCTCGTGTCCCGGCTGCTGGGCTGGTGGCGACTCGGGGACCTGAAGGCCACCACCGTTCAGTTCGCCCAGCCATTGCCCGCTCCTCGATCTACCTCGGCTCTCGATGCTGCACATCAGCTCATGGAGCTCTTCGAGATCAAGATGGAGACGTTAGCGACAGCAGTGGGCGTCGGGAGGACTACGATCCTCCACTGGCAACGCGAGGGTTCGAGCCCGCGTCCCAGCACGATCAACGGATTATGGCGGCTGTACGGCATCGGCATGGGCCTGAAGGCCTTGCTCGGGGTTTCTGGAACCCGATCGTGGATCCGGTCAGGGCCCACCGCTCCCTTGGCCCTGCTCACTGCAGGAGACATGCCTGCATTTGAGCGGCTCGCTTCGGCGATGCTGTTCGACTCGAGACTGTCACGCGGGTTCGAACCGGGGATCGCGATGCGAGAAGAGATGGACTTGGCCATCGAGGAACCCATGCCTGCGGCCCGTGGTGTGCGTCATCGACGACGCTCGTCCCGACGTGCATGATCGACGGACGCCTCCCTGCCGAGTGGCCCGCTGACGTTCTGGAATCAGTTCGGCTGTGGCGGCAAGGATTCGTCGTCGAGGCACCGCCGTTCTTCTACCAGCGGTCGGAGAGCCATCCGATCTGGCGGATGGACCTGGAGGCCGACGGTGAGGCCCTCTCGGAGGAGCTCGTCGATCTGGAGCCGTCAGAGCGGTCGGCCTATGGGCTTGTCACTACCCAAACCTGCGATCTCGTCGAGGAAGGGCGCCCAAAGCAGCCGTGGTTCGCAGTTGCGCCGGTGTACGACATCACGGACCGGTTGACTGCTGGCCAACTTCCACAACTGCAGAAGGGGTACCTCAACCACCTGGTGCTGCTTACCGCCACATGGCTCCCACCGGGCCAATGGGTTGCCGATATGCGCATCGAGATGCCGATCGAGAAGGGGTGGCTTGTCGGTCGAGAGCCTCGAGCGGGTTTCGCGGAGCTGAGCGAGTTCGAGAGGCTCGCTGGCAGACTGGCGAGCCGGAGAGGGCGCCCGGCGCTTTCGACCGCACTGACCGCGGAGCTGACCGGAC
The DNA here is from genome assembly GCA_038329515.1 of Candidatus Limnocylindrales bacterium. Classification (GTDB taxonomy): domain Bacteria; phylum Chloroflexota; class Limnocylindria; order Limnocylindrales; family CSP1-4; genus JAFMJV01. Next base: position 11,441 of record JBBQNA010000007.1, read on the forward strand.
CACTTCGAAAGTGGCTGACCGCCGGTCCAGGCAAGGCTTCGCGAGACAGCGTCGAATCGATGCGCCTGAGGGTCGTGGGCGATCCCGCCATGAGCGCACAGGCCGAACTCATCGTCATCCACAATGACGAAGGGCTGTCCTCCGCGGCGACGGCTGCTTGGGTCGAATGGGAGTCTGCACGCTCGGAGGCCGCGCATCTCGCAGGTGTAACGCTGCTCCCGTTCCGCTTCGGCACCCTCGACGACTTCTCCGCGAGGGACGTCGCGACTTCCTTCCGCTTGGAGCTCGATCACTTGTCCCCTGACTGACCTAGTCGAGCCCTAACGCGCGGAGCGCGTCGTCCGCGCCGGCGCCCGCATCGACCGCGTGCAGCGACCACGTCTCGTCGTGCTCGATGGACGCGCCCGGCGCCAGGGATACCAACGGACCCAGCGTCTCGATCTCCAGGAAGTCGCCGCCCGAATAGCACTGGAGCGAAGCGCCGAGATCGGCATAGGTGGCGCCATCCAGATAGGTCACACGCTTGATGAGCACGGCTCCCCCCAGGCGATAGGCGATCCAGCCGGCTCGACCGGGGATGCCGATCTTGCAGGCTGCCGGGGCGCCCGCGACCGCGCGCAACCGGATGATCGGATCGGCCAGCGTCAGCCGCTCATCCGACAGGCGGGTGTAGGGCCACGTGACCAGGGAGCCGTTGGGCAAGACGCCGTGCGCGTCGCCCGGGCCCGTGTAGCGCGGCAGCCATGCCTCGCCGCCGGGCGTGCACATCGTGATCGCCCAGGGCGCGACTTCGGCCGTCGCGGAGCCATCGTTGGTGAGCCGGTGTTGGACCACGACCGAGTCCGCGCCAGGCACGACACCGATGGTCCGCCGGATACCGGTCTCCGTCTCCAGGTACGAGCACCAGACGCCATCGGCGGTCCGGGCCACCTCGACGGGTCCCGCGTCCGGCAGGTAGGTGGTCTCGGGAATCTCGGGACCGGCCCACAACCGATGTCCACCGTGCAACTGGAAACGGGGCCAGCCGTCACGCTCGATGTGCAAGTCCGGGAGCGACGAGAGCAGCCCCTCGCCGGTGCCATCGGGCAGCGCCACGCCCAGGATGCGCGGCCCGACATCGGTGGTGATGACGACGCGGGGACCACCCCTGTCCACGACCAGGCTCGGGTGACCCGCGGCCATGGTCTCCTCGATACGCAACGCTGCAGTGCTCATGCAGCGATGGTATCCGTCGTGCCGCCATCCCGAACGCTGACCAGGCACGCCGACGACGAGGCACGCCGACGACGATCCGGAGGCGGCCCCTGCTATCGTGCCAGCGTGGAACTGCGACGCGAATGGCTTGGCCGGATCGCGTATCAGGACGCGTGGGACCGGCAACATGCGCTGGTCGCGGAGCGCGTCGCCGGGCAGGCGCCGGACACGCTGCTGCTCCTGGAGCACGACCCGGTCCTGACGCTCGGCCGCAACGCCGACCCCCGCAACATCCGGGCCACGGACCAGCAGCTGGCCGCGCGCGGCATCCAGACGCTCCACGTGGAGCGGGGCGGCGAGGTCACATATCACGGGCCGGGGCAGCTGGTCGCGTATCCCATCCTCAAGCTGGCCGACGCGGCACTCCTGCTGCGGCCGTTCGTGCGCGCCCTGGAGCTGGCCATGGCCGATACCGCGCAGAGCTACGGCATCCCCGCCGAGCGGCGGGACGGCTACCCCGGCTGCTGGGTGGATCCGCAGGGCATCGACGGGCCGCCGCGCAAGCTGGGTGCCCTGGGTCTGCGCGTCGAGCGCGGCGTGACCTATCACGGCATCGCGCTCAACGTGACGACCGACCTCGCCGATTTCGAGCTCATCGATGCCTGCGGGCTAACGGACATCACGGTCACCTCCGTGGCCCGCGAGCTGGGCTGGACCGGCGAGCGGGCCGTACCCTCGTCGGACGGCGTGGTGGTCGCCGCGGAGCGGTTCGCGCGAGCATTCGCACAGCGTCTGGATGACGCCGTCGTGGCGAGCGCGGCGCCCCGTCACACGCTCACCCCGGCCTGACAGGGATGCCCGGCGGCCTGTTCGAGCTGCGCAAGGACGACATCACGGGCTGGTGGGTCGCCGTCGTCGTGGACCGGGCATACGACCACTCCCGGTTCGCGATGCCGGCACAGAGCGTCTCGCGACCCGGCTGGCACTGCCAGAACTGTGAGCGCGCCGAGACGGATGGCGTCTGGGTCCGATCCTTGAAACCGCAGGCGTTCATGGTCGCGGGCACCGAGCGCGAGAAGGACCAGGCCGCCGAGGGCCAGGAGCCGGGTCTTGGGCTCGTGGGCGACGTCGGGTCATGGTCCACCATCGCGGCCCCCCGCGGACACCACGGTCGACTCGAGTCGGAGGAGCGGAGCGTCGTCATCGAGATGCTCGCGAGAGCGCGCGCCGAGGTCATCGAGGCCCGCACGACGCCCGGCATCGAGTACGTCCAGGTCGTCCAGAACGTGGGCGTCCAGGCCGGCGCCCGGACCGACCACCTGTGTCTCGACCTGTACGAGCTGCCCCAGATCCCCCATCGCCTGGGCGAGGAGCTGGGCGGCGCCGCGCGCTACATGATCAAGGAACGTATCTGCCCCTGGTGTCGGCTGGTCAAGGACGAGGTGGCCCGCCGCGACCGGCTCGTATTCGCGGACGCGTCCACGGTCTGCTTCGCGCCATATGCCTCGCGCTCGCCGTTCGAGCTGTGGGTCGTGCCCCGCCATCACGAGGCGGACTTCGGGCGCGCGACCGATGCCCAACTCGAGGGCGCAGCGGACGCACTCCAGGGCGTGCTCCGGATGCTGGAGGTGCTCGACTTCCCGCCCTACAACCTGGTGCTCCACACGGCGCCCGTCAAGGAACGCGTCGATGACACGTACCACTGGCATTGGGAGATCCATCCCCGGCTGCGTGAGATCGCCGGCCTGGAGCTGGGCACTGGCCTGCCGGTCAACCCGGTGAGCCCCGAGGGCGCCGTGGCCGAGCTGCTGGCCAAGCCGCGCGATGCCGCCCCGGACGGACCCCGCAGCTGGGATGCCTTCCCCCGCGGCTGAGCGGTCGTCCGGCACTGTTGACCGTACCCGCCGCGCTTGACTCCTTGGATAGGGCCCCGCGGTACCCTGAGCCGATGCAGAATCGACGACTGGGCAAGACCGGCTACGACATCAGTGCCATCGGGTTCGGCGCGTGGGCCATCGGCGGCAGTTGGGGCCAGGTTGACGACGCGACGAGCATGGCTGCGTTGCACGCAGCGGCCGACGCGGGTGTCACGTTCTACGACACGGCGGACGTCTATGGCGACGGTCACAGCGAACGACTCATCGGCCGGTTCCTGCGGGAGCGTGCCGGCGAACGCCTGATCGTGGCCACCAAGATGGGACGCCGCGTGCCGCAGGTGACCGCCAACTTCACGCCCGAGGCATTCGTGGAGTGGAACCAGCGGAGCCGGGACAACCTCGGCGTCGACCGCCTGGACCTGATCCAGCTGCACTGCCCGCCAACGGACCTGTTCTATCACCCGGAGCTGTTCGCGGCGCTCGATGACATGATCGCGAGCGGCGTCATCGCACACTACGGCGTGAGCGTGGAGCGGGTCGAGGAGGCCCTCAAGGCGCTGGAGTATCCAGGGGTCGCCAGTGTCCAGATCATCTACAACATCGTTCGGCAGCGGCCGGCCGACCGGTTCCTGGCGGATGCCGCGGCGCGCGACGTGGGTGTCCTGGCGCGAGTGCCCATGGCCTCGGGCCTGCTCACCGGCAAGCTCACCGCGGACAGCACGTTCGAGGCGGACGACCACCGCAACTTCAATCGGCGGGGCGAGTCGTTCGACGTCGGGGAGACGTTCTCGGGCATCGACTACGAGGTCGGGCTGGAGATCGTGGAGCGTCTCCGACCGCTGGTGCCGGACGGGGCCACGATGGCGCAGCTGGCTCTCCGCTGGGTGCTCATGGCACACGGTGTGACGGCCGCCATCCCCGGCGCCCGGAACCCCGAGCAGGCGCGTGCCAACGCGGCAGCGGCCGACCTGGCGCCACTCAGCGCCGACACGATGGCCCGGATCCGGGATATCTACGAGGAGCTCGCCCAGCCGCTGGTCCACCAGCGCTGGTAGTCGCCGGATGGCGCGAGCGAACGGCTCTTCGCCGCCCGAGCCGATGCGCGCCGGTGCCGGCGCATGCTCGCCGCTGCCCGAGCCGGTGCCGGCGCATGCTCGCCGCTGCCCGAGCCGATGCGCGCCGGTGCCGGCGCACAGCGGGCGTGCACCAACGACGAGGTGACGGAGCGGAGTGCCCGGACGTGACGCTCCTGCACTGCCAGTGTGCGGGATCGACACCCCTGTAGCCCGGCCCTTCAGGAGTCCTCGCTCGGACGCCGCGAGATGGCACTCTCACCCAGGGCAGCCACTACTCGATCGGTCGCGGGTGCACGCGGGCCGTGAACGGCGTCCAGCACGACCGAATCCACGCGGGCCGTGAACGGCGTCCAGCACGACCGAATCCGCGCGAGCCGTTCACGGCGTCCAGCACGACCGAATCCGCGCGAGCCGTTCACGGCGTCCAGCACGACCGAACCCACGCGAGCCGTTCACGGCGTCCAGCACGACCGAACCCACGCGAGCCGTGAGCGGCGTCCAGCACGACCGAATCCGCGCGAGCCGTTCACGGCGTCCAGCACGACCGAAGCCGCGCGAGCCGTGAACGCCGCTCCCTATTTGACGCTGCCGGCCGTGATGCCCTCCACGATGTGTCGGTTGAACACGACGTAGATCACGATCATCGGGATGGTCACGATGGACAGCGCCGAGAACAGGAGCGAGTAGTCGGTCACGTATCGACTGCTGAAGGCCAGGAGTCCGGTCGGGATCGTCTTCAGGTCGTCGTCCTGGATGTACAGCAGCGCCAGCAAGAACTCGTTCCAGCAAGCCAGCGCGGAAAAGATGGCCACCGTCGCAAGGCCCGGTCGAAGCAGCGGCAACGCCAGCTCCCGGAACACCCGCGCATCGCCCGCACCATCGATCCTGGCCGCCTCGAACAGCTCGTCCGGGAGCGCATCCAGGTACACCTTGAGCAGGTAGACCGCGAGCGGCAGGCCCAGCGCCGTGTACGGGATGATGAGCGCCATGAGCGTGTCGGTGATGGCCATCTGGGTGAACAGGTTCGACTGTGCGATGAAGTACGACTGCAGCGGGAGCAGCAGGCCCAGCGCGAACAGGCCCAGCGCCAGACTGCGGCCGCGGAACCGGTATCGGCTGAACGCGAACGCAGCGGCCGCGCCGGTGACCAGGATGAGGAACACGGACGCGCTGGTGACGATGGTGCTGTTGATCGCGTACCGGCCAAGGTTGCCCACATGCCATGCCTCGGCCCACTTCGACAGGTCGATGGATGTCGGCAGCTCGAACGGGGCAGCGAAGATGGCCTGGTTGGTCTTGAAGCTGGACAGCACCATCCAGATGAGCGGCAGGAAGTAGACCAGGGCCAGCAACCCGAGGGCGACACTGACCAGCAGCCGCGACACGCGCCGGCTCCCGGACACTCCGCCGGAAGACCCTCCCGACGTTCCGCCGATCAGGCTCGGTGACCGTTCGGCCTCGACCGTCACCGTGACCTGCCCACGGACGAGCGGCCACCGGCCGTGAGACGGGCATACACCAGGCCCAGGCTGACCACGACAGCGGTGAGGACCACCGCCATCGCCGAGCCGTAGCCGACCTCGCCGTTGCGGAACACGGTCTTGACCAGGAGCGTCGTCGGGATCTCCGTGGCGCCATACGGGCCGCCGTTGGTGAGCACGAAGAAGAGGTCGAAACCCTGGAAGCCGCCGGTGACGCACAGCAGCACCGCGATGCCGGTCGCGCCCCGGATCATGGGCACCTTCACCCGCCGGAACAGCGCCCACTCCCCCGCCCCATCGAGGCGCGCGGCCTCCACGACCTCGGACGGGACCTGGCGGAACGCGGCGTAGAAGATCATCATGTAGAAGCCCGCGAACACCCAGCCCGACACGAAGCTGACCGCCAGCAACGCGGTCGCGGTGTCACCCAGCCAGATGCGCTGCAGGCCCTGCAGCCCGACTGCGGCAAGGGCGCCGTTGATGAGCCCGAAGTCGGGGTTGTACACGAATGCCCACAGCACCGCAACGACCACCAGCGGCAGCATCACGGGCGTGAAGATGGCCACCCGGAACCACAATCGACCGGGTCGCATGCTCACGAGGCCCGCCAGGCCCAGGCCGACCCCGACCTCCAGGACCAGGGTCGCGGCGATGTACAGCACCACGTGCACGAAGGAGCCGCGGAAGACCGCATCGGACGCTGCGCGAGCGTAGTTGTCGAGGCCCACGAAGGTCATGGCCCCGAATCCGTTCCAGTCGGTGAAGCTGTAGCCGATGGTCAGCACCATCGGCAGCAGCACCGCGAAGCCGAACACGACTAGCCCGGGTGCCAGGAACAGCCACGGCGTGATGCCGCGTGCGGGCTTCATCTCCCCGGGAAGGGTGTGGGCCGGTCGCCCGCGATCAGGGACCGGCCCATGGCCTGAGCTAGCGCCCGAGCGCGGCGTCGATACCCGCGAGCGCGTCCGCTGGGGACATCTGGCCGCCCAGGACGGCCGCCTCGGCGGCGTACAACGCATCCGCCATCTTCAGGTCGTAGCCCGTGTCCGGCGGCAGGACCACCGCCGGGGCACCTGCCAGCAGGTCCAGCAACCGCTGCGCACGACTATCCACGGCCGCGCCCGCCGAGGCGGACTTGGCGATGGGCGTGATCTCGGCGACGATGAATTGCTGCACGTTGGCATCGCTGTTGAGGAGCGCGAGGTAGTCCACCGCAGCATCGATCTTGTCGCTCTTGGCGTTGACGATGTAACCCGTCTCGACACCGATGACGCTGTCCTGGTTGCCAGCCCCGTCCGGCATCGCGGGCAGGTTCACGTAGTCGAAGTCCAGCGTCGGCGCCTCATCGATGGCCCAGCTGACCAGCCACGAACCGATGGCGTGCATGGCCGCCTTGCCCTGGAAGAACAGCTGCGCCCCGGAGTTGTCATCGATGGCGTTGGCGCTGTCGTTGACGCAGTGGTGGGTGGTCAGCTCGGCGATGTAGCCGAATGCCTGCTCCCACTCGGGGGTGGCGAACTTGCCGGCACCGCCCAGGGTGGACGCGTACACGTCCTCGCCCACGACGCGTGACGCCATGTGCGCCAGCCAGTTGCCGGCCGCCCAGAGGTCCTTGTTGCCGGACGCGATGGGGATGATGCCCGCGGCGTTCAGCGTGTCACATGCGGCCAGGAGCTCGGCCCAGGTGGTCGGCGGCGTGATGCCGTTGTCCGCCAGGATCTGCTTGTTGTACCAGAGGACGTTGGTGACATCGGCGGTGTGGGGCAGCATCACGACCTTGCCATCGATGGTCGCGGCCGGGAACACGGTGTCGTCGAAGAGCCCCGCGATGGGGCCGGTGGTGACCGCAGCCGTCAGGTCCGCCGCATAGCCGTCGGCGTAGCGCTGAGCGAGGCGGCTGCCCGTCCACTCGAAGTAGATGTCGGGGGCGTTGCGGCCCGCGAGCAGGTTCTGGAGGCCGATGGTCTGGTATAGGTCATCGTCCATGTAGTTCATCTCGACCGTCCAGCCGGGATGTGCGGCCTCGTACTGGGCCTTGACGTCATCCCAGACGCGGATGCCGGCCTCGCCCGGCGAACCCATCGCGATCCGGAGCGTCTGGTCCTGGGCCATGACACCGCCCATGGTGCCGCCGACGCCGAGCGCGGCGATGATGCCGATGGTCGCCACGCGGCGAGTGATCCTGTTCATGTGCCTCCTCCTTCGAACTCCGGTACCTCGCCCGGCCGGAACATCATGCCGGTCAGGTCGGACAGGGTCATCTCCAGCGCGTCCCCAAAGACGCGCACTCGGAGCCGCCGCATCCCGATCTGGAATGGTCGCAGGACCACGGGACCGTCGGTTGCCAGGGTGCCCGAGGCCGCCAGGTCAGCGATGGCACGCAGCGCCTGGGCACCCAGCTCGAACGCCACGAGCCAGGGCCGCGCTTCGTCCGCCAGGGCTCGATTCACGACCGGCCCGCGCAACAGGTGGTCGGCGGCCTCCAGCAGCCGATCGGCGAGTGCGCCCAGCTCCGCAGCCGCCGCCACACCATCTTCCCGGTCGTGCCGGAAGTGGAACGCCTCCAGGGCCTGGCTCACGATGGGCGCATCCCACTCGGTCAGGCAGGACGTGCGGACGTTGTCCGCGAACAGCGCGAATGCTTCGAAGTCCGCGTCACCGACCACGTCCCGGATCGCGCGCAGCCAGCTCGTCTCGGGGTCATAGGTCTCGGGCGCTCGCAGGTAGTCGGCGATGGTCGCGAACGGGATGAGCGACGATTCGAACAGCTCCATGCCGTTGGCCACGATGCCGTCCGAGGCACGCCACAGGTGTGGGTCACGACCCTGGTACGGCCCGATGTGGAACTCGTAGCCCATCGCCACATCGTTGACCGGGTAGTTGTCCCAGTAGGTGGGCAGCCGGTTGGTAATGCGTGCGAACGTGGCCGCGTCGGCAAGGTCCAGGGTCTCGGAGCAGACGGAACGCCCGGTCCAGTACAGGCCGACGCGCGGATCCATGCCCGCACCCAGCTGGGCCAGATATGGCTCGGTGCCGGTCCCGCAGTAGATGGTGGGGCAGACGGTCAGCGTCGCCCTCGGACCCAGTGCCCGGAACACCCGATCGATGACGTGCGCGTGTGCGGCGGCCAGGTCGCTGAATGCCACACCGTCCTCGGCGTGCTGGATGACCCGTGGGATGTCATCCAGCAGCAGCCCGAACGAGTCCACCCCGAGGGCCGCGACGCTCTGGAGCTTGGCCACCAGTGCCGTCAGGTCCACCTCATCCGAATAGCGGATGTCGAGTCCGGGCGAAATGCAGTAGGTCAGCTTCATGTCGTTGGCCCGGCACCGGTCGACCAGCTCCCGCAGGCGCGCCAGCGCGTCGCCGTCATAGGCGGTCCGCCACTCCCGGCGCACGAGCGGGTCGTCCTTGGGCGTGTACACGAACGTGTTCATGCCCCGCACGCCCAGGAAGTCGATGAGTCGCAGCCGTTGCTCATGGGTCCACGGCCGGCCGTAGAAGCCCTCGATGACACCCCGGACGGCGAACGGAGACCCGCCGGGGCTCTCGGCTGCGCCGGGCCGCTCGGCTGCGCCGGGCCACTCGGCTGCGACCGTCATGGAGTGCCGCTCGGGCGCGTGAAGCGCTGATTGGCAGCGTCGCCGCCGGCCACGTTGCTGCTCGCGTAGATCTCCGGGATGACGTCGCGGGCGACGAGGCGCTCCACCGTCTCCGCAACGAGCGCGTTGACGATCGCCGCTCCGACGACCGTGGACGTGGGCGCGACCCGGGTCGCAAGCCCGTCGATATCCACCGCGGCATCCCCCACCACGCCACCGTTGTCGATGACCACCTCGGCGATCTCGTGCAGCCGTGGGCCACCGCGTGCACGCGTGAGGGGCGACGTCGCGTGGCCCAGGCTCGTGATGGCGATAGTGTGCACGCCGCTATCCTGGGCGAGACGCGCCAAGTCCACGGTCACGGCGTTGCTGCCCGAGTTGGACGCGATGAGCAGGACGTCGCCGGGCACCATCGGATGGTCCTCCATGAGCGCCTGGGCAAGACCCGGCAGTCGTTCGAGGGCGGTGCTCAGGGGCGCGCTGGCGTGCAGCATCAAGCCTTCGAACAGCAATGGCCGGACACGCACCAGGCCACCGGCCCGATAGAACAGCTCCTCCGCGAGCATGTGAGAGTGGCCGGACCCGAAGGCGTGCACGGCATGTCCCGTCGCGATGGCGTCGGTGAGGAGCGTCGCGGCGGCGTCGATGCTGGGCCATGTGTCGCTCGCGAGCCGTGCGACCAGTTCCTCCGCGATGGCCAGGTATCGGCGCCCGGCGGAGTCCGTCACGCCCTCGTCCCCGGCGGCCACACGTAGACCAGGTCCCCGTATCGACCCGGATCGGCCGCCCCGCCCAGCCGGAGGGCGCCATCGAGCGATGACCCGTCCGCGGTGCGGGCGACGACACCCGGCAATCGGTCACCCAGTCGCTCATCCAACTGCCGACGGAGCAGGCTTCCCTCTGCCAGCAGTCGCCCACCGAGCGCCACGGGGACCGCTGCATCCGCGGCCGCGATGGCTGGGTCACTCACCGCTGTCGCGCTCGCGCCCGCGCGGACCAGGGTCAGCAGTTCATCGGCCGCGTCGTCCACGATCGCGACCGCCGCCGGATCCCCGGCATCCGCCGCGGCGAGCACGTCACGTGCGAACTGGGCGACGTCGTTGACCGGCCGGCGGGCGCTGTGGATGCGGTCGCCAAGGTCGTCCAGCCCGTCGAACCGGTCCGCGGCTGGGGCGGACAACGCTGTGGCGGGGCCTCGTCCATCGAACGCCCGGAGGACTGCCCGGAGTCCGGCACTGCCGATCCAGAAGGCGCCACCTTCGTCACCCAGCAGATAGCCATGGCCACCGATGAGCGACGGCGTGCCCCGCTCGGGGACCGCCAGGCAGGCGACGCCGGTGCCCGCCACCACGCTCACGCCCCAGCCCATCGATAACGCGCCGGCGTGCGTCGTGACCGCATCGTCCGCGAGCCAGACCTCGTCCGCGCCCAGCTCTCCACCCACCAGGGCGCACAGGCGCACCCGGGAGGCAGCATCGGTGGGCGCGGTGCTCAAGCCCAGGACCACGCGATCCACGGGTTCGAAGCCACTCGCGCGCCAGGCACTGGCGATGGCTGCCGCGACATCGCCCACTGTGTCGCCTTCCAGTCGGCTGACACCCTCGACCTCCACCATCTGGTCGCCCGACGAGTGGCGCAGTCGGATCCCGGACTGACCGCCGTCCACTCCCAGCGCTCGCATCAGCTGTGCGCGGGTACGTGCCGACATGCCATCGGGTGCAGCCTAGTGGAGCGACGCAGCCGCCGCAACACGCCACCGGGAGCGCGATAGCCTTCCGAGCATGTTCCGGATCCGCCCCGCCACGCTCCAGGACCTGCCGGGCACGTACCGCGTGTGCCTGCTCACGGGCGACTCCGGGCGAGACGCGAGCACGCTGTACACCGATCTGGACCTGCTCGGGCACGTCTACGCGGGGCCGTACGTGGTTGGCCGGCCGGGCACGGAGCTGGTGCTGACCGACGCTGACGGCATGGCTGGCTATCTGCTCGCGGCAGACGACACGCGTGCCTTCGAGGCGTGGGCGGCGGCGGAGTGGTGGCCGGCCCTGCGCGAGCGATACCCGCGGCGCGACGATGGCACCCCGGAGGCGGAGCTCATCAACCTCATCCACGAGCCGGCGCGGGCACCAGATGCGCTGGTGGACGAGTTCCCGGCACACCTGCACATCGACCTGCTCGAGCGCGCCCGTGGTCATGGCCTGGGCCGGGCACTCGTGGAGCAGCTGCTCGGAGATCTACGCGAGCGCGGCGTACCTGGCGTCCATCTGGACGTGGCTTCGGACAACCTCAATGGCATCGCCTTCTACCGGCACCTCGGCTTCGGCGAGGTGACCGCCCACCCCGGCTCGGTGCTCATGGGGCTGCACCTGGACTGACGCTCAGGGGCTGCCGCCGATATCCCGGCCGCTGTCTGCCCTCGCCTGCGTGCCTGGGCCGATGTGCGCGTGCCTGGGCCGATGCCCTGAGCCTTCCATCCCGCCGCGATGTGCGCCGGGCGGTCGACCCATTGGTTGAGCGGTCGGCTGGGTGGCTTCACCCGACGAACCGTGCACCCGACGAGCGTCTGATCAGCCAAGGCCCCCGTCCAGGGCCTGTGGACGGTTCCCAGGCAACGGGTCGACCACCCGGTGCACACCCACCGGACGACCCCGGACGCCTCCGAAGCTCTCGGGGCGGCATCGACCGCGGGGTGCACGCCCGGATGCCACCACGCCCCAGCCGCGGCCATAGCAGTGCCTCGCCGGGGCAGAGCAGGCCGCCGGAGGCTCCCGGGTCGGTACCGGCTGCCAGGCGGGTCGGTACCGGCTGCCAGGCGGGCGATCTGCACACGCTGTCGGGCGGGTGATCTGCACACGCTGTCGGGCGGGTGATCTGCACACGGCGCATGCACCCACGACCAGCCGACACGCCTCACCCGGCGAGCGCGGCGACATTGCACGCGGGACGTGCGGCGACGACGCTTTCGGCGTCAGGGATGTTGGGGTCGCACGTCGGACGTGCAGTTTCGACCGCAGAAGCTGTCCGGGAGTCGCCGGCCGGTCATTGGTGCACATGGGCTGTGCAGGCCCCCGTAGCACCACCGCGCAGGCCCCCGTAGCACCACCGCGCAGGCCCAGCCCGATGTAGCACCGGGCAGCCCCCATGCACCGCCTCGTGACGCGGCGATGGAGCGCGGAACGGAGGGCCGCGCCACTCCATCGGCTATCCTCAGCGAAACCCCCCAGAGACCGGCCCAGTGAGTCCGGCGAGGAGGCTGACCGCCGTGAGCAGGCAGATCATGACCAGCGACGAGGTGCGGCGTGCGCTCGTCCGCATCGGCCACGAGATCGTGGAGAAGCACGGCGGCACGGCTGACCTTGCGCTCGTCGGCATCGAGCGACGCGGCGTCCCGCTGGCCCATCGCATCGCGGAAGTCATCGAGGCGAACGAGGGCGTCCGTCTCCCAGTGGGCAGCCTGGACATCACCTTCTACCGGGACGACCTGACGCTGGTCGACCGCGCTCCACGGCTGAAGGGCTCCAGCCTCCCCTTCGATCCCGCCGCGACCACCATCGTCATCGTGGATGACGTGCTGTATACCGGGCGCACCATCCGCGCCGCCATGGACGCGCTCGTGGACCAGGGCCGGCCTGCCGCGGTGCGCCTCGCGGTGCTGGTCGATCGGGGACACCGCGAGCTGCCCATCCGCGCCGACCATGTTGGCAAGAACGTGCCGACCTCTCGGGATGAAGTGGTCCACGTGCGTATCGCCGAAGTGGACGAGATCGACGAGGTGGTCATCGAGCGACGCGAGGTCCCGGTCGGCGTCGCGTGACCGATGCAACGGGCGCCCCCGCGCCGACCGGCTGGCAGCATCGACATCTCCTGGACGTCGACATCCTCACCCGTGATGAGCTGCGGACCGTGCTCGACCTCGCCGGCACCATGGCCGACCGGCGCGCAGACACGGGCACCAGCCGGCCACTCTCGGGCCGGACCGTGGCGACCCTGTTCGCAGAGCCGTCCACCCGGACCCGTGTGTCCTTCGAGCTCGCCGCGCGGGCGCTCGGCGGCGACCCGGTCTCGCTCGATGCCTCCGGCAGCTCCCTCGCCAAGGGTGAGTCGCTCATCGATACCGTGCGTACCCTGGAGGCGCTGGGCGCCGGCATGCTCGTCGTGCGGCACCCTCGCAGCGGCGCGCCACAGCTGGCATCGGAGCACTTCGGCGGTCCGGTGCTCAACGCCGGTGATGGCTGGCACGCCCACCCGACGCAGGCGCTGCTGGACCTGTTCACCCTGCGCCAGGTCCTCGGCGACGCACGCCTCGCCACGGCCAAGGTGTGCATCGTGGGTGACGTGCTGCACTCACGGGTCGCGCGCTCCAACATCTGGGCGCTCACCTGCTGGGGTATCGATGTCTGGCTCACGGGACCGACGGTCTTCCTGCGCGGCTTCGAGGCCTGGGCTCGGGCACTGCCCGCCGGGCGTCGACTGACGGTCACGGGCGACTTCGAGGCAGGCATCCGGGATTCGGCGGCGGTGATGGCGCTGCGAGTCCAGCGGGAGCGGCTGGAAGGCGCAGGCGCACCCTCGGAAGCGGCATATGCCGCGCGCTGGGGACTGACCGAGGAGCGGCTCCGGCGCCACGCGCCGGACTCCATCGTGATGCACCCGGGGCCTGTCAACCTGGGTGTCGAGCTGCCACCGGATGTCGCGGCGGGGTCCCGGTCCGTCATCACCCGCCAGGTCGCCAACGGTGTGCCGGTGCGCATGGCCGCGATGGCATTGCTCGCCGGGGCACACGCGTGACGGACGGCCGAGTGCCCATCGACATCCTCGACCCCGGCGATGGCGGGCTCACCCGCGGCGGTGTCATCGGGCACCTCGCCATCGACGACGCGTGGCTGGTCGACCCAGTGTCGGGTCGATCGGGACGTGGCTCCATCGTCATCGAGGACGGCCGCATCACGGAAATCGAGTGGGCGCCGGCGAGCGCCAGTGGGCCGTCGCCGTCGGTCGTGGTCGCGCCCTCGTTCATCGACATCCGGGCGCACATCCGGGAACCCGGCGCCGAGGAGGCCGAGTCGTTCGCATCCGGCCTGGAGGCCGCGGCACACGGTGGCTTCGGGTTCGTGGCCAGCATGGCCGACACACGGCCCGTGGTCGACCGTCCGGAGGTGGTCCAGCGGGTCCTGGCCGCAGGTGCCGCGAGCGGCTCCCCGGTCCGGACACGGCCGTATGCCGCCGTGACCCTCGGTCGCGAGGGCACCAATCTGGCCGGCTTCGCATCCCTCGCCGCGGCCGGGGTCGTGGGCTTCAGCGACCTGCCCGCCGCGACCACTGACGCGGCGATGCTGCGCGCGGCACTCAGCGAGGCCGGCGGCCTGGGGATGCCCATCGTCATCCAGCCCGACGAGCCGTCCCTGACCGCGGGCGCGGAGGCCAACGAGGGATTGCCGTCGACCATCCTGGGCTTGCGGGGTGCGTCCGCCGCGGCGGAGGTGAGCGCCGTGTCCCGGGCCGTGGCGGTGCTCCGACAGGTGAGCGCGGAGGTGCCCCCGGATGTCCGCCCGCATCTGCATATCGCGCACCTGTCCGCCGCCGGGTCGCTCGATCCGGTGCGTGCAGCGCGGGCCGAGGGCCTGCGGGTCACGTGCGACGTGGCGGCACACCACCTCGCCCTCCACGACGGCTGGCTGGGCGGTGACCGACGCTGGTCGTGGGCAGCCGCCTCGTCGCCCTGGGCCGGTGCGCAGGCCGGCGATCCCGCGCCATATCACCCCGGCACGCGCCTTGACCCGCCGCTGCGCGGTCCGGAGGACGCCATCGCACTCATCGCGGCGCTGGAGGACGGCACCATCGATGCCATCGCCAGCGACCACGCGCCGGCACTCGCGGTCGATGTCCAGCGCCCGTTCGGTGAGGCTGTCGCGGGCATGAGCTCCCTCGAGACCACGCTGGGGCTGGTGCTGGAGACGGTCGACTCCGGGCGCCTCAGCCTGGTTCGGGCGATGCGGGCGCTCTCCCTGGGACCCTGGCGCGCGCTCGACGGCGGCCGGATCGAGCTCCCTGAACCGTCACTCCGCGTCGGCGCGGAGGCCAACCTGGTCATCTTCGACCGCGCCGATCACTGGATCGTGGATGACGTGATGCTCCGCTCTCGCGGCCGGAACACGCCGCTGCTGGGTCGTTCGCTGCCGGGTCGGGTGCTGCTCACCATCGCGCGCGGACGTCTTGCCTGGCAGGATCCCGACCTCGACTGACGGACCTTGGTGGCAGTCGTTCAGCCTGGCTCGAGGTAGACCTCGTCGATGTAGCACCATATCCGATCCTCGCCCGGCTGGAATGACTGGGTGATCGGATGGCTGGTGGCGGCGTGGTGGGCCGTCGCGTGGCGATCCGGGGAGTTGTCGCAGCAGCCCACATGCCCGCAGGCACGGCACAGGCGCAGGTGGACCCACGTGCCGCCGATCCTGAGGCAGTCCTCACAGCCATCGGCTGAGGGCTGCACATCCACGATGGTGTCCAGGTGGCTGCAGGGGACGGTCGGCTCGGCCTTCGGCTGACTCAGGGTGCTGTTCGGGAGGCGTGATCAGGCCCAGCGTACCCGTCCGCCGCGCTCCACGATCGATGCGCCGGTACCATCCGGGACAGATGCCCTCCCTGCCCCGCCTCGGCCGCCCTGCCCCGCCAGCCACTCCCCCGACATGGGAGTCCCGGCCGTACTGGCACGCCTCGATGCCCGAGCTGCCCGCGTTCGACGACCAGCCACTCCCCGAGCGGGCCGACGTCGTCATCGTGGGTGGCGGCTATACGGGCACCGTGGCCGCGCTCCAGCTGGCCAGGTCCGGCGCGAGCGTCACGCTCCTGGAACGCAACACGCTCGGCTGGGGCGCCAGCACCCGCAACGGCGGCCTGTTCCACCCGGGCCTCAAATGGGGCCGCGCGGCGCTCGCGCGGCGCTACGGCGAGGACCTTGGCGGACGTGTCTACCAGGACGGTGTGGACGGCTTCTTCACGGGCGAACGCTTCGTGCTCGAGGAAGGTTTCGACTGCGACTATCGACGTTCGGGCCTGGCCATCCTCGCCTGGTCGGCGAGCCAGATGGACGGCCTCGAGGAGGAGCTCCAGGAGTTCCGGGGTGCGGGCCTGCGTGGTCGGTCGTATCGGGGCGCCGAGGTCCACCAGGAGGTGGGCTCGGACGTGTATCCCGGCGGCATCGCGGTCGAGGAGTCCGGGATCATCCACCCCGGCAAGTACATGGCGGGCATCGTCGCCGCAGCCCAGACCGCCGGCGTCGACTTCCACACCAACACGCCCGGAGCGCGCATCGAGGTCGAGGGCCGGACCAGGGTCGTGCACACGTCCCGGGGTGCCATCCGCGCCGGTGCGGTGGTCATCGCCACCAACGGCTACACGGACGGCCTGGTGCCCTGGCTGGGGCAGCGAGTGATGCCCATCGGCAGCTACATCGTGGCCACGGAGCCCATGGGTGAGGAGCTGGCGACCTCCATCAGCCCCAGGGGACGGGGCTTCTTCGACGCCAAGAACTTCCTGTACTACTGGCACATCAGCGCCGAGCGGCGGCTCATCTTTGGCGGCCGCGCATCGTTCCGGAACACCACCGTGGACCAGACGGCAGCCATCCTCCAGAAGGCCCTCGCGTCCGTCCATCCGCAGGCCGCGCACCTGCGTATCGACCATGCGTGGGGCGGCAACGTGGCCTTCACCTTCGACCGGTTGCCCCATCTCGGTGAGCGCGACGGTATCCACTACGCGCTGGGTTACTGCGGCAGCGGTCTGGCCCTCGGTACCACGTTCGGGCTCCGGTTGGCACGCATCCTGGGCCGCTCGACCGAGGTCGCCGATATGCCGCTCGCATTCGAACAGACACCCTTCCCGGGTGCCCCGATGGTCCCCGGCGCATACCGCGGCAAACCCTGGTTCCTGCCAGCTGCGGGAGAATGGTTCCGGTTCGAGGACTGGCGGCGACGCCGCGGGACGCGACCCATCGATGGAGCAGGATGACCGACCTCGGCCCGGACATGACAGCGAAAGACCCACAGGCCACGACCCCGGCTGACACCCCGGTCGAAGCCGGAGACTCCGCAGCAGTCGACCCGGCAGCCAGCGCCCCCCAACCGGGAGCCAGCGCCCCCGCCCTGGGGTCCGGCGCGGCCGATCCGGGGCGCAACGTCCCCGACCCGAGCCGGACGCCCCGAGCGGCCCAAGGCGAGACACCCACCTACAAGGGCGAGCCGCTCGACTCCGAACGCGGCCCGGGCCTCGGCTGCTTCTGGATCCAGACCATCACGCTGGGCGTGCTGCTCATCGTCACCCCTCTGACCGTGGCCTTCGCGTGGCCGCCGCTGATCAGCGCCGCGCTCCTCATCGTGACCCTCATCCTGCTGCTGTTCACGGGCCAGACCGTCATCTTCCTGCTGCGCCTGGTGGCTGCCGACAAGCGCGGCCGGCGCACGCCGCGCGCCGCGTCTGCACGCAAGACGGTGGGCATGCTGGAAGACGAGGCAGCCGAACCGCCAACGGATGACACGGGCACGGCGGCAGCAACGGTCGCCCCGTCCAGGCGTGGGGATCCGGCCGAGCCTGGATCCCCGACGCTCCCTGCGCACCCCGTGGATCCGCGCGACCTTCCCTGATCGCCAGGGACTCCACCTATGGAGCAGCGGGCCGCGTGGCTCGTTGATCATCTGAGCAACGAACGGGCGGAGATACGGCCCAAGGTCGAGCCGTCGAGGTGCCCGCAAGGGCTTCCCCCGACGGCTCGCAGCGCTGGGGCGTCGATCGACCGGAGAAGGGCACACAACGCCGCGGTCGCGAGCCCTGGGCGATCGTTCCTCCGACCGTTCGCGTCCCACATGATCGATCGGCACGCAGCGGGCACCCAGCGAGGTCGCACCTGCCGTGCCACGTGTCCGGTCCGAGGCCGCGGGCCGGGACCCGATCGAGCGTGCGACAATGGTGGGGTGCGCGCCGAGCGCGCGAGCCCAAACCAAGCCCACCCTATCGGCAACCCCTGCCCAGGAGGTGACGCGTGCCCGTCCTCGCCACCTTCTTCACCGTTCGCCGTGGCCGCGATCCATTCTTCAAGTTCTTCATGCAGAAGCTGTTCCCCAAGCAGGTGGACCGCTACGAGAAGGACTTCGGCATGAGGTTCCTCGGCTGGTACAACGTGGCCTACGGCTGGGACTTCGACAACGTCATCCTGCTGGAGCTACCGGACTACGAGACGGTGGACAAGCTCGAGGGCGACCCTCGATCCCGGGCCATCGGACACCGGGCCGGCGAATGGATGTTCGAGCGACACCACGCGATGTTCCTGCGCGAACGGATGGGCCCCGACCTCGAGTTCCACCCGTAGCTCGCCACCACGCCCCGGACCAGACACAGCCACTGTACGGACGCCCCACCGGCCGCTGCCGGCACCCGATCCCTGGGAGGAATTTCGATGACCGACGCACGACCCGGCATCCTCGGCGAGATCGCCATGGAGGCAGGCATCGAACGCGCCTCCTTCGTCAATGACGCCGCTGACCAGCTGCACCGATTCCTGCAGGCCAACAAGGCGCGCATCCACGAGCTCGGTGGCATGGTGCTGCTGGACGAGGATCCGGAGTATCTCGCCGTCGCAGCCGACCTGTCGTTCCGCTCCCGGAGCCGGGTCCAAGACGCCGAGACCGGCGAGTGGCACACCGAGACAGAGGTCATCGAGAGCACCTCGGATCTCGTCGAGCTGTACAACCCAGGCGAGCTGTACGCCTGGTTCGCGGAAGCCGCACGCGCCGAGGCCGGCCTGCCGGATGAGCCGACGGGTGCCCAGGACCTGCTGGCCGTGTCGGGTATCGCGTCCGAGGCGGGCGTGGGCATCGGCATCGGTGGCAGCGATCCGTACATCGGCGCGGCCGATGACTGGGCCGCGACCCAGGACGAGCTGCCGGTGCCATCGACGGAGCTCGAGGCCGCGCGACGCCTGTACGATCTGGCGCTCACCTTCCAGGAGCGCAGCCAGCTGTCCGAGGCGCGCATCATCGAGCAGTTCGAGATCGCGGCGCAGTCCCTCGCGGGCCTGGTCGGCGACCAGCTCATCCTGGACGATGAGGACGAGCGCCTGTGGTTCAAGGGCACCGGTGCCTTCGAGGCGGAGGTCGTGCCAGAGCGCGATGAGGAGGACGAGGAGGAGGGCCAGTGGGTGGCACTCCACAGTCCCGCGGAGCTCGTCCAGTTCTACGACCCGACCGATCTCTTCGGCGATCTCGCCGAGACCCTCGCCGACCACTTCCCGGAGGTCGCTCCGGACGATGAGGACGTCGAGGACGACGACACCGAGGACGGTGCCACGGACGTCGGTCCCGAGGACAAGCCAGCCTGAGTCAGGCCCGGTCGGCTCCCGTTGGCCACACCGGCCGTCGGGGGGACCCCGCCATGAGACTGCTGGACGCTGAGCTCAGCCACAGCCGGGAATTCCTGCCCGGCCAGTGGCTCCAGGGGTATCACGCACCGTGGCTGGCCGCCGGCGCACAGGCGGGCCAGTTCGTGCACGTCCGGACGCCCGACTACAGCGGTCTCGTGCTCCGCAGGCCGTTCAGCCTCAATACCGTCGACCGGGTCACGGGTGATATCACCATCCACTTCCGGGTGACCGGCAAGGGCACCGAGGTGCTCGCCCGGATGCGTCCCGGCGACCGCCTCGGGATGCTCGGGCCGCTGGGTCGAGGATTCGAGGTCGATCCGCGGACGCGCCATCTGCTGCTCATCGCGGGTGGCCTGGGCATGGCCGGCGTGCGCGCACTCGCCGACGATGCGGTGGCCACAGGTCGCCAGGTGGTGGTCCTGTTCGGTGCCGCCAGCGCTGCCGAGGTCTATCCGTCGACGATGCTGCCGGATGAGGTCGAGTACCTCGTTGCCACGGACGACGGCAGCATGGGTCATCACGGTCGGGTGACCGACCTCGTGGCCGACTACGAGGCGTGGGCGGACCAGGCCTTTGCATGCGGCCCGGAACCGATGCTTGCCGCACTGGCCCGGCTGGCGAAGGGTCGCAATGGTCGCCTGGGAGTGGCACGTCTTGGCCGCAAGGGTGGCGGCCGGACCGCGGCCCTTGGTTCGGCGGCGGCGCGTCGGGCGTCGTGGCTCCAGGTGTCCATGGAACAGACCATGGGCTGTGCCGTGGGTGCCTGCCTCGGCTGTGTCGTGATCGGCGTCGATGGACCCCAGCGGGTGTGTCGCGAAGGCCCGGTGTTCGCGCCCGACGAGATCGTCTGGGACGAGTCGACGTGAGACGGAAGCGTTCCGTGGTCACCAGCAGGACCCCGTCCACAGCGCCGCGCATCCCGACCCCGGGGAGCGGCCAGACCATCCGGAAGCCCGCGCGTGCCTCGACCCCGGTCGTGGCTACACCCGCCCCGACGCCGCCCGCGGAGCCCATGGTCGTGGACCTGTCCATCGATCTCGCGCCGACGCGCCCGGGTGCGCTCGTGCTGCGCAACCCGCTGTTGGTCGCCTCGGGCACCTTCGGCTACGGCATCGAATACGGCGAGGTCGTGGACATCGATCGATTGGGCGCCATCTGCTGCAAGGGCACCACGCTCAAGGCACGCATCGGCAACCCGCCACCCCGCGTGACCGAGACGCCCGCCGGGATGCTCAACTCCATCGGGCTCCAGAACCCCGGCGTCGATGCGGTACTGGAGAAGTACGCGCCGCGCTGGGTGACCTGGGAGGTGCCCGTCATCGTCAACGTCGCGGGCGAGTCGGTCGAGGACTACGTCGCCGTCGCCCGCAAACTGGATGAGCAACCCGGCGTGGCAGGTATCGAGCTCAACATCAGCTGCCCCAATGTTGGCAAGGGCGGCCTCCAGTTCGCGCTCGACGCGCGGGCTGCGGCCGAGGTCACCGCCGCCGTGCGTCGCGTCACGGAGCTGCCATTGCTGGTCAAGCTGTCGCCCGCCGCCACGGACGTGCGTGGCATCGCGATGGCCATCGCGGACGCGGGCGCGGACGCTATCTGTGCCGTCAACACGCTATCGGGCATGGCCCTCGACCGCCACAAGCGGAAGCCGCTCCTCGGCAACGTCTATGGCGGGCTGTCGGGTCCGGCGCTCAAGCCTGTCGCACTGCGGGTCGTATACGAGGTGGCCCAGGTCGTGAACATCCCCATCGTGGCCATCGGCGGTGTGAGCGAGCTGGACGATGTGCTCGACTTCCTTATGGCCGGCGCTTGCGCCGTCCAGGTGGGCACGGCGCTGTTCGCCGACCCGGTGCTGCCGGTCCGCCTCATCGATGAGCTGGAGCAGTGGTGCCAGGCCCACGGCATGGCCTCGCATCGGGAACTCGTGGGCGTCGCCCTGCCCGCACATCGTGACCGACCCAGCGTCAAGGGCGTCGAGTACCGACCATAGCGCGCACGTTCGCGGGTGCTACTGTCTCGGGCATGCAAGCGACCCGTCCGCGGCTCGGATTCGGCCTGTTCATCCCTGCCGCCGGCAAGTCGCTGCAGCAGCTATATGACGAGTTCCAGATGGCTGAGGACTTGGGTTTCGACCACGCCTGGATCCCGGACCACGTCAAGAACACCGACGGGCCACCGACCGATGCGATGCATGAGACGTGGACGCTGCTGACGGCCATCGCGGCGCGCACCTCGCGCATCCGTCTTGGGCCGCTCGTCTC
>JBBQNA010000008.1:0-32740 GCA_038329515.1 Candidatus Limnocylindrales bacterium
ACATGGCGTCGCACCGGGAACTCGTGGGCGTCGCGCTGCCGACCCGCCGCGAACGGCCCAGCGTCAAGGGCGTCGAGTACCGGCCGTAGATCGCACGTTCGCGGGTGCTAGTGTCTGGGGCATGTCAACGCCTCGTGCCCGGCTCGGATTCGGTCTGTTCATCCCCGCCGCCGGCAAGTCCCTGCAGCAGCTCTACGACGAGTTCCAGATGGCCGAGGCCCTGGGCTTCGACCACGCCTGGCTCCCGGACCATGTGAAGAACACGGATGGCCCACCGACCGATGCGATGCATGAGACGTGGACGCTGCTGACGGCCATCGCGGCGCGCACCTCGCGCATCCGTCTTGGGCCGCTCGTCTCGAGCAACACGTTCCGCCATCCTGCGCTGCTGCTGAAGCAGGCCGTCACCGTGGACCACGTGAGCCAGGGGCGGCTCGTCCTGGGCATCGGCACCGGCTGGTTCGAGGACGAGCACCGTCGATTTGGCATCGACTTCCCGTCGGCCGTCGAGCGGGTCGACCGACTGGAGGAGGCAGTCCAGATCATGCGGCTCCTGATGGACGAGGGTCACGGGTCGTTCGCCGGCCGCCACTACCGCCTGGACGACGCCTGGCTCGTGCCCCCGCCATTCCAGCAACCACGGATCCCGCTGCTCATCGCGGCGCACCGGCCGCGGATGTTGACCATCGCGGCACGTTGGGCCGATCAGTGGGACACCTTTGCGGAGATGCCCGGCGCGGCAACCGAGGGCGTCAGCGAGGACGTCACGCGCCAACTGGAGCGTCTGGATGCGGCCTGTCGAGCCGTCGGCCGTGACCCGGCCGCGATCCGCCGCTCCATCTGGACGTCGCGCGATGCCCTCCGTTCGGAGGAGTCCTACGTGGACTTCATCCAGCGCAGCCGCTCGGCCGGCTTCACCGACTTTTCTGTGGCCGGACCCACAGCGGATGACTGGCCGATGCTCCGACGCATCGCTGACGGCCTGCTGCCCGGGCTGCGCGCGTCGTGACGGTCGCAGAGCGAACGGAGGCGTTATTCCGGTCGTCGGGGGCGCTCCGCGACGGCCACTTCCTGCTCAAGAGCGGTCGCCACGGTGATCGATACCTGGAGAAATTCCAGGTGCTCCAGTATCCGGAGGCGGTCACGGAGCTGTGCGGCTTCATGGCCGACATGGTGCGCGGGGACGACGGGCGGCCCATGGTCGATGTCGTGGTCGGCCCGACCACGGGCGGCGTCATCCTCGCCTTCGAGGTCGCCCGCCAGCTGGGCGTGCGGGGCATCTTCGCGGAGGAGGTCCGCGACGTGGACGGCACCACACGTCGCGAGTTCCGGCGCGGCTTCACCATCGCGCCAGGCGAGCGTATCTTCCTGGTGGACGACATCCTGACCACGGGCGGCTCGCTGGTGGCGATGCTGCCGGCCATCGAGTCGACCGGCGGCGAGTTGACCCTGGCGTCAGTCATCGCCGATCGGTCTGGTGGCCTGACCGAGACCATGTCGCCCAGCACCGGCCCAGCTACCCAGTGCGCTCCCTCTGGGTGCTGGATGTGCCGACCTACGAGGCGGGTCCGGCCGGATGTCCTGCGTGTGCCGCGAGCCAGCCGCTCGTGGCCCCCGGCTCGACGGGTACCAAGCCCGCCTGAGGGCTTCCGCCGAATCCGGACCGCGGGGATCGGCGCGCACGAATCTCACCTGGCGTTCGCCGCGCTACTGGTAGTCGCCACGCTACTGGTAGTCGCCGCGCTACTGGTAGTCGCCGCGCTACTGGTAGTCGCGAGATGCTTCCACCGGAGCGGCATGGCAGCTGGAATGGCTCGGTCCGGCGTACGGAAGCCCCCCAGGTGGCCGCTGCGGCGACCGACACTCGCAGATACGACCTGTCCGTGCCACCCTGGCGACCACCAGTCGCGCCAGGTAGCGGCGAGTGTCATGGTCGTGGCAGCGACCCGCGCGGATGCCCCGTCTCGCGACCACCAGTCGCGCGAGATGTGACGGGCGCTTGCGACGACGGGCGCTTGCGGCCCGCGCCCCAGTCCTAGCTGCCGGGTGCAACCACCGCGTCGAGTGCAGTACGGATCTCGTCGGCACCCGCGATGCCCTCGATCTTGGTCGCGATGTTGCCCGCCGCGTCCGTCACGAACATGTAGGGCTCGGTGGGCAGGCCGTAATCGATGACCGCCTGGACTGGCTGGAGGTGGCCGTCGGCGTCCAGCAACGGCTGCAGGCCGGTGTCGGCCTGCTGCAACTGGTACGGCTCCACGTGCACGAACTGGACCCGGTCGGCGTAGTCGGCCGCGACGCTCTTGATGATGTCCAGCGTCGGCCCGCACATCGCGGTCTGGCAGAAGGCCGGGGTGGCGAAGACGATGAATGCCGGCTTGCCCGACGCGACCGCCGTCGCGATGCTGGTCATGTAGAACGCCGCGTCCGGCGCAGTGTCGGTGGAGATGGCCGCGATGCCCTCGGCTGTCGTCGCGGTCGGCGTGTCCGATGCGGGCGCTGGCGCACCGACCGCGGGCGTCGATCCGTACGGCAGCACCGAGAACACGACACGCGCACTCACGGGACCCGCGGGCAGTGCCGCGGCGACCTCGAAACCCCAGTCCCCGGCACACGGGAACGTGACCGGCACATGGTAGAAGCCGGTGCCGTTGCCAACGTCCAGGAAGGTGCCATCGCCGCTCGCGACCGGTGTGGCGGGATCCTGGCCCAGGGCGTAGAAGCGGATCTGCGTCGCCACGCTTGCCGACGAGAGCGGCTGGTTCTGCGGATCGACCAGCGCGTACGCGAAGCGTGACGCAGGCCCAGCTACGTTCTGGCTACTGACGATGATGGGCAGGAGGTTGCCGTTGGCGTTGACCTGCCCCGCCACGGGCCAGCCCTCGTAGTTGCCGGTCGTGCTTGGCGGCCCGCAATCGGGCGCCATGGACGGCGTCTGGGCGATCACGGCAGTCGGGGTCGAGAGCGACGCCGCGATGACCGCGGCAGTGAATAGCAGTCGGGGTCGCCGGATCCTGGTCGCGATGATCGTGCGCATCCGGCCACGATACCGTCGGCCAGGGAACCACGCGCGTTCCAGCCGGCGCTGGAGGTTTCCACCGCCCGGTAGACTCACCGGGCCTTGTCCCGCTTCGACCCGCCGCCGCGATCGGCCCCTCTCTGGATGATGTGGTGCCTCGCTGTCGTCGCGGCCCTGGCGATCGTGGTCGGGTCCGCGCCGGGCGGCACGGTCGCGGCCTCGCCGCACGACGTCCGAGGCACCTGGAAGTTCGTGAACGCGAGCGCCCCCAGGCCGCGCGTGAACATCGTCATCCGCGACGTACTCGCGTCGGGCACGTTCAAGAGCCGCTTCCAGGGTATCCCGACCGTCGTCACCGGGGTCGTGCGCCGCTTCCGACCCGCTGACGTATGGCGATCCGGCGGGCACGGACGCCGTCCTTGCCGGACATGGCAGCTGGGGAATACGTCAGTGGCCAGGAGCTGTACGACAGATGGGTCCAGGATCACCACGGGACCGGGATGGTCCACGCGAGCGACGCATGGGTCCCGCGCCGCGGGTGGGGTGGCTGGGGCGTTGACACGATCCCGGTCTTCGGGGATACATCGGGAAAAGAAGATGGGATGGCGCGGCGGCGGGTACTGGATCGGCGAACCTGTGGTCTTCATCCCTCGCGTCTGACCGACATCACTCGTCGACCACTGACTGCCGTCCGGGCCTGCTCGCGATAGACTCCGGGGAGCATGTCCCGCTTCCACAAGCTCGCCCTGACCTCCGTCGTCGCGACGTACGTGATGGTCCTCATCGGCGTCATCGTGCGCAGCACCGGTTCGGGCATGGGCTGCCCCGATTGGCCGCTCTGCAATGGCCAGGTCATCCCCGACATCGGCGACAGCGCCGCGTGGCTGGAGTCGATCCACCGCTGGTGGGGCGTGCTCATGGGCTTCCTGGTCCTGGGCCTCGTCATCTCGGCATTCCGGACCCAGCGGGCCACCCGATCGCTCGTCGTCGGGTCCGTCGCTGCCCTGCTGATGGTCGGTTTCCAGGCGTACCTGGGCAAGGTGACCGTCGAGATGACCAACTCGGCGGAGTCGGTGACGGCCCACCTCGCGGCCGCCATGGTGCTGCTCGCGATCTTCCTGTTCCTCACCGTGCGCTCCCGCTACCCGGCCGCCCTGTCAGGGCGCAGCACATCCCAACGCATCACGCTGCTGGTGGCATTCTCGGCGGTGTCGGTGTTCGTGCTGCTGCTGTTCGGCACCGAGATCACCTGTGTCGGGGTCGGTCGCACGGACGGTTGCGCGGCGCTCATCTACCCCGACTGGCCCCTGTTCGATGGGGCCATCGTGCCCACCTTCGACACGAATGCCACTGTCGCCGGGCTTCAGATGGCCCATGTCGCGCATCGTGTCGTGGCCGCCATCGTGGGCGTCATCCTTGCAGCGACCACGGTCGTCGTGTGGCGCGCGGCTCGTTCTCCGGAACGAACGGTCCCCGGCGCCGAATCCATGCTGGGTCTCGTGGGCACGGCCGGCACCCTGTTCGCCATCCAGGTCATCGTCGGTGCCCTCCAGATCTGGACCAAGCTGGCCCCCTGGGCGGTGTCACTCCACCTGGTCCTGGGGGCGGCGATCTGGGGGCTGCTCGTGACCGCGGCGTTCGTGGGCTGGTACGCGGCCCGCGCTGCCATCCCGGTCGGAGACAACCAGGATGCGCAGATGCAGGATGGCCGCCCGATCGACGAGATCCAGCCGCCCGCAACCCTGCGTGAACGTGTCAGTGCCTATGTCGCGCTGACCAAGCCGCGCATCATCGAGCTGCTGCTGGTGACGACACTGCCGGCCATGATCCTTGCCTGGACCACGGTCGATGGGCTGGACCCGGCGCACTTTGCGTGGCTAGGGTTCTGGACCCTCGTCGGCGGGACCCTGGCCGCAGGCGCGGCCAACGCCATCAACTGCTATCTCGACCGGGACATCGATGAGATCATGGTCCGGACCCGGCGACGCCCGATGCCGGCGCACCAGGTGGCGCCAGTCGACGGCCTGGTATTCGGACTCGCGCTAACGGTCATCAGCTTTGCCATCCTGGCCGTGAGCACGAATCTCGTGGCGGCGTTCCTGACACTGCTCGCGGTGGGTTTCTACGTCGTCGTGTACACGATGCTGCTGAAGCGCTCGACGCCCCAGAACATCGTGCTGGGCGGTGCCGCAGGTGCGCTGCCGCCGGTCATCGGCTGGGCAGCGGTCACGGGGGACATCACGCTCCCCGCATTGCTGCTGTTCGCCATCGTCTTCTACTGGACGCCGCCTCATTTCTGGGCGCTGTCGCTGCGCATCCGGGGCGACTACGCGGCGGCCGACGTGCCCATGATGCCGGTCGTCCACGGCGTGCCCGAGACCACACGCCAGATCGCGCTCTACTCGGTGCTCATGGTCGCGCTGACGCTGGTGTTCTTCGCGGTCGCGCACATGGGGCTCGTGTTCCTGGCCGGTGTGATGGTGCTCGGCGCACTGTTCCTGTTCCAGGCATTCGCCATGTGGCGGGAGGGCACCGACCGACGCGCCGTGAAGCTGTACAAGTACTCCATCACCTACCTGAGCGGGGTGTTCGCGCTCATCGTCCTGGATGTGGCGATCTTCCTGCCCTTGTCATGAGGCGCGTCGGCGCGGCCGCGCTGCTGCTCATGGCGATCCTGCTGGTCAGTGGCTGCAACCCCACGCTGTACACCGAGACCGGCATCGTGACGGGCGTCAGCAGCACGTCCCTCGTCAGCGTCGACGGCTTCCAGCTGCGCACCAGCGATGGCCGGACCATCACCTTCACCACGAAGGACCTGCCCTATCGCGACGAAGGCTTCCCCGTCCAGCATCTGCGCGAGCACCAGGCTCTCGCCGACCCCGTGATGGTCACGTATCGCATCACGGACGGCCGGAACGACGTGGTCAAGCTCCAGGATGTGCCAGTCCCGCGCTGACCCGCCACAAACACGTAACCGGGGTTCGGCGCATAGTCGATGTCAGGCAGGCTGAATGAGGACGATGGCATGTTTTCCCTGATCAACCGGCTGGTCGGCGTCGTCGATGACCCCGCGGATACACCTCGGATATGCGATCGGCTGCGAGCGCTGGGCATCGCCGAGGCGGATATCAAGGTCCTCATCGGGCGCGAGGGGGCCATCCAGCTGGACAGCACCGGTGGCTCTGGCTGGTGGCACCGGACGGTCCGCGTCGTGCAGTACCTGATGGTCGACCAGAGTACCGAGCTGGTGATGCACGACGCCGCACTCCGTGATGGGCGCGCCGTGATCGCTGTGCTCATCCGGGATCGCGCCCTGAAGCCGGACGCCACGACCATCCTCCAGCAGGAGGCAGCCCACCTCATCAGCTTCTTCGGGCGCATCCAGACGGAGGAGATCTCCCGCTGGCGCGGCGAGGAGCTGGTGCAGCCGAACTTCGTCCCAGGGCGGGTGGACCCCAAGGCCTGACGCCGGGCCGAGCGCCGGCCGAGCGCCGGGGCTGGAGCGGGCCGGGTCCGCTGGCCTCCGATGATCCGCGGCGGGCTCGCGGCCGAGGCGGGCCGGCGGGCCTCCTATATGCTCCGCGGCGGTCTCGGCTCGCCCAGCTTTCCGGTTTCGCCGAACGCCAGGTCCGGACGAGACCGACCCTGGGCTCGCGACGGCCCACAGGCGCACATCTATCAACTGATTCCGGAGATGCGTGCCTGAGAGCACCGCGCGTCGCGATGCGCCCTACCAGGGCGACCGGATCCGTTCGGCGAAACCGCAAAAGTGCGCGTGGCGTTGGCGGGACCGCAAAGGTGCGCTGGGCGGGAGCGTGGCGCGTGCCGCGTAGCGTTGGCGAGCGCGTGGCGTAGGCGGGCGCGTGGCGTAGGCGGGCAGCGGCCCCGGGCCCAGGCGGCCCAACCCCAGGCGGGCGAGTGCCGTTGGCGCGCATGACCAGCTGACGGGCCTCAGGGCTCCATGGCCGTCCCGGGCGTGGGCGCCGCCGAAGCCCGACGGACCTGGTCCTGCCGAGCGGTCTGAGCATCCTGTCGATCGAGCATCCCGTCGATGCGCCGCTGCTCCACTTCCTCGGAGCGCAGCCAGGCCACGACGGCCAGCAGCATCGCCACGAAGAACACGAGGTCGCCGCCGGCCCACATGATGCCGCCGGCCCACGCCTGGTCATCGATGGGTGTCTGGCCCCACGGTCGCTGCAGAGTCTCGTAGTGGGTGTACAGGACGCTCGTGGAAGAGAAGATCGCCAACCCCAGGAACGAGCTGAAGGGCATCCCCAGCATCAGGTAGCCGATACGCATGGGGTGCGACAGCCGGCGCGGCGCCGGGTCCACGCCGATGACCGGCCACCAGAACAGCAGTGCCGTCGAGACATACAGCAGGTGCTCGAACTGGTGGATCAACGGATCATCCAGGGCCGCATCGAACAGGGGGCTGAAGTGGCTGGTCCACATCACGACCGCGAACAACGACCACCCCACCAACGGGTTGCTCAGCACGCCCACCACGCGCGAGTGCAGCACCGGCAGGATCCAGCGCTTGCGGGTCTCGGCCGACGACGCCCGGAGCACCAGCGTGACCGGCGCGCCGAGCAGCAGCAAGGGCGCGGCGACCATGGTCAGCAGCAGGTGCTGGGTCATGTGGACCGTGAACAAGGTCGTGTCGTACAGCCCGATCACGGACTGCGTGGCGAGCAGCAGCAGCCCCAGTCCCGCCATCCAGCACCAGATCCGCTTTCGGGGCACGGGATTGGCAGGATGTGCCCGATCCACCGACCGGACCAGGACCATGTAGCCCCACGCCGCCAGGATGAGCGGCAGCCAGACCTCGATGTCGAACGACCAGCCCGTCAGCAGCATGCCCACGTCCGGTGGCCCCGACGCGACGCCATGAGCGCGCGCAGCCGACGGACCGAGCACCATGGCCAGCACGGCCAAAGCGACCGCTGCAGACACGACATCGCGCGTCCGAGGGGAGACCCTGCGCATCGTTCCCAGCGTCGTCGGGAGGTAGCCTACGGACCACGACATCACGCCGTATCATATGCCCGTCCCTGAGCGGCTCATGGAAATCACGAGGGAGTCCTTGCGCGTCTTCAACGCGGCTCGCGCTGCGAACCGTCACCTGTCCCTGATCGGTCTGGCGCTGTTCGCGACCCTCTTGCTGGCTGCCTGCGCGACCCGAGGGGACGACTATCCCACCAGCGCCGGTAGCCCCGCATTCCTGCCGGGCAAGGTGGTCACGCAGCAAGGCCGCGAAGCCGCGGACCTGTATCTGCCCATCTTCATCATCGCCGTCGTCGTGTTCGTGCTCATCGAGGGCATCCTGCTGTTCGTGGCCCTGCGGTTCCGCCGCAAGCGTGGTGACGACACACTGCCCGGGCAGCGACACGGCAACAACGTCCTGGAGCTGCTCTGGACGGGCATCCCGGCGGTCATCGTGGGCGTGCTGTTCGTGGTCTCCACGGGCGTGCTCCTGAAGGTGGACGCCATCGCACCCAACCCGGCGGTCACCGTGGACGTCACCGGCTTCCAGTGGCAGTGGACGTTCGACTACAAGGACCAGGGCCTCAGCTTCACGGGCGCCGGCAAGGACGGCCCGGAGATGGTGGTCCCCGTCGACGAGACCATCCACATCCGGCTCCACTCGGTTGACGTCATCCACTCCTTCTACGTACCCCAGTTCTTCCGCAAGCTGGACGTCGTGCCCGGCCGCATCAACGAGTTCCAGGTGAACGTCGAGCAGGAAGGTACGTTTGGTGGCCAATGCGCCGAGTTCTGCGGCCTTGCCCATGCAGACATGTACTTCACGGTCCGCGCCGTGGACCGCGCCACGTTCGACCAATGGGTCACGGACGAGCAGCTCAAGGCAGCCGCGACGCCGCAGCCCGCACCCAGTGGCGGTCCGACCGCGGCGAAGCTGCAGGTGAGTGCGGTGAACAAGCTGGCCTTCGAGCAGGCCACCCTGAGAGCGCCCGCGGACGTGCCACTGACCATCGAGTTCCAGAACCTCGATCCGGTCAACCCGCACAACGTGTCCATCAAGGCCGGTCAGCCGGACGGCAAGGACTGGATCGGGCTACCCATCGCCAAGGCGGGCCAGGTCGCGGTCTATCAGGCGCCCGCGCTCCCGGCCGGCGAGTACGGCTACTACTGCAGCGTGCACCCGAACATGACCGGCACGTTGACGGTCCAGTAAGCGAGGAACGGTAATGGCATCCACCCCGCTCCCGCCGGCCCAGTCCTACCGCAGGGCTGCCGTCTACGACTGGATCACCACGGTCGACCACAAGAAGATCGGGATCATGTACGTGGTCTCGTCCTTCGTGTTCTTCCTCATCGGCGGCCTGCTGGCCCTCGTCATCCGCACCGAGCTGGCCGCCCCCGGGCTGCAGTTCGTGAGCGAGGCGACCTACAACTCGATCTTCGGGCTGCACGCCATCAACATGATCTTCCTGTTCGTGATGCCGATGCTCACGGGCCTCGGCAACTACATCGTGCCGCTCCAGGTGGGCGCCGCGGACATGGCTTTCCCGCGCGTGAACGCCCTCTCGTTCTGGGTGTTTATCACCGGTGGCCTGCTCATCGAGAGCTCGTTCCTGTTCGGCGGCGCGCCCGTGGGCTGGACGATGTACGCGCCCCTTTCCACGCAGGCTCCTGAGACCGGCGTGAACCTGCTGGTCCTGGGCCTGATCATGACCGGCATCAGCTCCATCCTGGGTGCCATCAACTTCCTGGTCACGCTGTTCCGTCTCCGCGCGCCGGGCATGGGCCTGCTGCGGATGCCGATGTTCTGCTGGACCCAGCTGGTCACCAGCGTGCTGCTGCTGTTCTCCATCCCGGTGGTCACCGCCGGCCTGATCATGATCTTCATCGATCGCAACTACGGCGGCGGGTTCTTCGAGCCTTCCCTGGGCGGTAACCCGATCCTGTGGCAGCACGTGTTCTGGTTCTTCGGCCACCCGGAGGTGTACATCCTCATCCTGCCGGCGTTCGGCATCGTGAGCGAGATCATCCCGGTGTTCTCCCGCAAGCCCCTGTTCGGCTATCGCGCATTCGTGATCGCCACCGCGTCGATCGGCGCCCTCGGCTTCACCGTGTGGGCCCACCACATGTTCACGACCGGCGCGGTCTACCTGCCCTTCTTCAGCTTCTTCACCTTCCTCATCGCGGTGCCAACGGGTATCAAGTTCTTCAACTGGCTGGCCACGATGTGGGGCGGCAAGCTCACCTTCGATACCCCGATGCTGTACGCCTGTGGCTTCATCGCCCTGTTCCTCATCGGCGGGCTCGATGGCGCGTTCCTGGCGGTAGTGCCCTTCGACTTCATGGTCCAGGACACCTACTGGGTCGTCTCGCACATCCACTACGTGCTGGTGGCAGGCTCCCTGTTCGCCATCCTGGCGGCCCTCTTCTACTGGTTCCCCAAGATGTCCGGCCGCAAGCTCGACGAGCGACTGGGTAAGGCCCAGTTCTGGCTGCTGTTCGTCGGCACCAACGTGACGTTCTTCCCCCAGCACATGCTGGGTCTGGACGGCATGATCCGGCGTATCGCGGACTACTCCGCCAACGCCGGCTGGACGGAACTCAACTTCACGTCCAGCGTGGGTGCGTTCATGATCGCCGGTGCCGTGCTGATGTTCATGTGGAACGTGTTCGCGACGATGCGCGGCCCGGCGGACGCCGGCGACGATCCGTGGGACGCCAATACCCTGGAGTGGGCGACCACCAGCCCGCCGCCCGTGTACAACTTCGATCACCTGCCGCCGGTCCGCTCAGAGCGCCCACTGTTCGACCTCAAGCACCGGGATGATGGGCATGCGCCAGTCGCAGCGATCAGCCTCTCGGTGACGGAGGGACCGGTCCAGTGACGGCACCTGTGGACAGCCTGACCACAGATCACGGCTCGGAGAACGACAGCGGTCACGGCTCCAAGGGCATGGACATCGCCCTGATGGGCATGCTCCTGTTCATCGCCAGCGAGATCATGTTCTTCGCGGCGCTCTTCGGGGTCTACTTCAACGTCCGGGCAACGGCCGCGGTGTGGCCGCCGGAAGGCACCGAGTTCATCAGCTGGCAGGGCAGCGGCCTGTTCGGCCTTGGGCTGGCGGTGCTCATCACGATCATCCTCGTGAGCAGCTCGTTCACGATGCAGTGGGCCACCGACAAGATCCGCAAAGGCGACCGGACGGGCATGAACCGCGGGCTCGCGGTGACCCTGGGCCTGGGCATCGTCTTCATGTGCCTGATGCTGTTCGAGTACTTGCTGCTCGTGACGCACGACGACTTCGGCATCAATAGCGGCGTCTACGGCTCGTTGTTCTACGTCATGACGGGCTTCCACGGTGCCCACGTGCTGGGTGGCATCATAGGTATCGCCGTGGTCCTGGCACGCGGCATGCGCGGCCAGTTCTCCGCGGAGCATCACGTCGCGGTGGAAGCGGTCCACTACTACTGGCACTTCGTGGACGTGGTCTGGGTGTTCCTGTTCCTGACCATCTACGTGCTGCGGTAGCCGGGGGACCAGTCGATGATCAACTGGCGCAACACCATCCTGCTGGGTGCCTTCTTCGTCGTTGTGGGCGTGCTGTACTTCTTCGTGCAGGGAGACGGCCGGACGATCGACCGGACGGGCGTGGTCATGCTGCTGCTGTCAGGCGTATCCATGGCCTTCGGCCTGGCTGTGCTCGTCCGGGGGTCGCGCGACGCATGACGGCCGTCCCGGCCCGGCGTCGCTGACGGCACGTCATGGATCCCTGGAACCAGGCCCTCGACCTCCTCAGCCAGGTCGTCACGCCCCTGTGGGCGACCCTGCTGCAGTACATCCCGCTGCTGCTGCTGGGTCTGACGGTGCTGGTGATGCTGTCCATCGTCCGCTCCTGGGCCCGCAACGCGTCACGGAACGCATCCCGCGTCCCCCGGCCATTGCCGGCCGGTCCGGTGCCCGACGGCATCCACATGCCCAGCGGTTCACTGTGGCCATTCGTGGCGCCCATCGGCCTGGTGCTCATCTTCTTCGCGCTCGCTGTCGGTGGTGGTGAGGGGGTCTTCCTCAACATCCCCATCGCGCTGGTGGGCATCGTCATCGGCGTGGTCGGCGCGGCCGGCTGGTACCGCGATGCCCGACACGAATACGACCAGTTGGATGCGCACGACCATGGGCTGCTGCTGGTGGACGAGACGCCGGGTTCCGGCGCGCCCGCCGCCGTGGTCATCCCCGACGGTATCCACATGCCAGGCCCCAGCCCGTGGCCGTTCCTGGCGCCCATCGGCCTGTTCTTCATCTTCCTGGGCCTCGTGCTCGGTCCCCTGCTCATCGTGGCGGGCATGTTCATCGGGGCCGCCGCCGCGGTCGGCTGGTACGTCGATGCCAACCGGGAGTTCGTCCAGGTGGAGGCCGGGCACCACGCGGAACCGGTGACGCGTGACCCGGTCCAGGTCTTCCCCCATAAGCTCGTGCCCATCTTCGGGGCCATCGCGGCCGTGGCCATCGTGTTCACGCTGGCACCCTGGCTGCTGACGTTCCTGCCCCAGCAGACGGCGGCGGGCGACGATGGACCGCCCGCGACCACGACGCCCTTCCTGTCGGCGGCCACGGCGACCAACTTTGACCAGGGACGAATCGTCATCCCTGCCAACACGGCGGTGGTGCTCACGTTCGACAACAACCAGGCTGGCGTGCCCCACAACGTCGAGATCCTCGACCCAGCCAACACGGACCAGCCCCTGTTCCTGGGTGAGACCATCACCGGCGTGGCGACCATCGACTATCAGCTGCCACCCCTTCCTCCTGGCACCTACCCGTTCCTGTGCACCATCCACCCGCCCATGATCGGCACCGTGCTGGTCAAGGCCGGGCCACCGCCCTCGTCCTGAACGGCGTCAGTCGGCGACGGATCCTGGGACTGACAGTCGGAGCGGTTGTCATGGTCGTGCTGGCCGTCGTGCTGTTCGTGCCCCTCAACGGCAGCCCGCCAAGGGCATCACCGGGCGCCTCGGGCACGACCACCGTCGGCGGCTCGCCACTGCTGGACAAGCCTGCGCCAGCGATCGCGCTCAAGGATCTCGAGGGCAATGACGTGACCCTCGCGGACTTCGCGGGACGCCCGGTGCTGCTGAACATCTGGGCCAGCTGGTGTGTGCCCTGTCGGGCCGAGTTCCCGATGCTGATCGGCGCCTACGGTGAGTACCGTGACCAGGGTCTGGCGATGCTGGGCATCGTCCATGACGACAGCGCGGCCAACGCCCGAACGTTCGCGCAGCAGCAGGGCGCCACGTGGCCGATGCTCATGGACACCGACCGTGCCGTGTGGCGGGACTACCTCGGTCTGGGCGTGCCCCAGAGCTACTTCATCGACGAGCAGGGTATCGTTCGCGCCTTCAGCATCGGTCCGTTCTCGGATGCCGGGCTCCAGGCGGGACTGGACCGTATCCTGCCAGTCGCATCGAGCCCACCAGGGAGCTGACCATGACCGACAGGCAACGTATCCGGTGGGGTCTCCTGGGGACTGGGCACATCACGGAGAAGCTGCTCCGCGGTGCCCGGCAGTCGGACCAGCTGGAGGTCGTGGCGGTCGGTAGCCGCACCGCTCAGCGTGCGCGCGCGTTCGCGGCTGACGCCGGCATCGCCCGCGCCCATGGCAGCTACGACGACCTGCTGGCCGATGCCGAGGTCGATGCGGTCTACATCAGCCTGCCCAACTCGCTCCACCACGAGTGGACCCTGCGGTCCCTGGCAGCTGGCAAGCACGTCCTGTGCGAGAAGCCGTACACGCGCCATCCAGACGAGGTGGTGAACGCGTTCGATGCCGCCGATCGCGCTGGCCTGGTGCTTCAGGAGGCATTCATGTGGCGCCACACGCCCCAGGTGCGGCGGCTCCAGGAGTTGCTGCCGCGCATCGGGCCCGTGCGCACCATCCGGTCCACGTTCAGCTACGTCATCGAACTCGAGACTGACGTCCGGGTGTCGGCGCAGCTCGATGGTGGCTCGCTCATGGACGTGGGCTGCTACTGCATCAGCGGCGCACGACTGGTGGCCGGCGAGCCGGAGCGGGTGACGGCGGAGCAGCTGCTGGATGCCAACGGGGTCGAGCGGCGGATGGCCGGCGTGATGCGCTTTCCAGGTGACGTCATGGCCACCTTCATGTGCGGCTTCGACACCACCACCCACGAGACCCTCGAGGTCATCGGCCAGGATGGGCGGATCCTGCTGCCGGACCCGTGGCACTCCACGACCGGCGTGCTGTACCTGGACGATGACGAGATCCGGGTCCCGCCCACGAACCCCTACCTCCTGGAGCTGGAAGACATGGGTGCTGCCATCCGGGGTGACCGCCCACCGCTCCTGGGTCGTGCCGACGCCCTGGGCCAGGCTCGGACCATCGATGCGCTGTACCGATCAGCAGCATCCGGCGGCATTCCCGTGACACCCGGATGAGTCGCCGGCAGCCGGTGGCTGGCGTGACCCTTGGGGTCGTCGTCTCCGTGCTGCTGGGCGCACTGCCGGCAGGCGCCGCAGCACCGTCCCCGGGTGCCCCGGCCGCGGTCGCCCCGGCCGCGGTCGCTACGCCGCGCTTCGTGAAGGACAAGGGCACCGGTCTGCGCCACACCTATGACGGCGACCTGTTCTACGTCGGCGGCGGTGTGGCTGCCTTCGATTGCGACGCAGACCACCGACCCGACCTATATCTTGCTGGCGGCAGCAACCCGGCCGCCCTGTTCCACAATCAGAGCACGGTCGGCGGCCCGCTTCGATTCGCGCCGCTGCCGGACGCTGCGACCTCCCTCACATCGGTGACAGGGGCGTACCCGCTGGATATCGACGGCGATGGCATCACCGACCTGGCCGTTCTCCGCATGGGTGAGGACGTGCTCCTGCGCGGACTTGGTGACTGCCGCTTCGAGCGCGCCAACGAGACGTGGACGTTCGGGGGCGGCGACGCGTGGACCACCGCGTTCAGCGCCACGTGGGAGAACGACACGGCGCTGCCGACGCTGGCCACGGGTGGCTACCTGGACATGGGCGACACCGCCACCGCAGAGGACATGTGTCTCGAGGGCCAGTTCTATCGCCCGGACCCGGGCGGTACGGGCTACGCCCCGCCAGTTGCGCTGGACCCCTCCTACTGCGCGCTGTCGATGCTGTTCAGCGACTGGGATCGCTCCGGCCGCCGTGACCTGCGGGTCACCAACGACCGGCACTACTACCGGGAAGGCCAGGACCAATTGTGGCGCATCGAGCCAGGCGAGCCGCCGGCCCTCTACGCCGCGACGGATGGCTGGGTCGACGTCGAGGTCAATGGCATGGGCATCGCCACCTATGACGTGACGGGCGACGGATATCCCGAGTACTACCTCACCAACCAGGGCGAGAACCTGCTCGAGACCCTTGTCGACGGGCCATCACAGCCGACCTACGACAACATGGGTTTTCCCATCGGCCTCAGCGCTCAGCGGCCGTTCACGGGCGGCGACCCACTGCCGTCGACCGCCTGGCACCCCGAGTTCGCGGACGTGAACAACGACGGTCGCATCGACCTGTTCATCTCCAAGGGCAATATCGGTGGCGTCCCGGACTACGCCGAGAAGGATCCCAGCAACCTGCTCCTGGGCACCGCGGATGGCACATTCACGGAACGCGCGAAGCAGGCAGGCATCCTGAGCTACAAGCTGGGTCGTGGCGCGGCTGTTGTGGACCTCAACCTGGATGGACTGCTGGACCTGGTGCAGGTGCCCCGCGGCTCGCCCGTGCTTGCCTGGCGCAACATGGGCGCGGGATCGGCCAGAAAGCCCAGGGCGATGGGCCACTGGGCCGGTGTCCAGCTCCAGCAGCCGGGTGCGAACCAGGACGCCATCGGTGCCTGGATCGAGGTCGACAACGGGGTTGCCGTGCAACGCCGGGAGCTGACCGTTGGCGGCGGCCACCTGAGCGGCCAGCTGGGCCCAGTCCACTTCGGCCTGGGTGACGCCACGGATGCACGGGCCAGGGTCCAATGGCCGGACGGCGAATGGAGCGACTGGCTACCACTGCTCGTGGACGAGTACCAGGGCATCACCCGGGGTGCGACCGAGACGGTCCCGCTGCAGTTGCCGAAGTAGCTGGGAGGTTCCATGCCACACGCCCGGGTCGCCCGGATCGACCTGCCGGACCTGACGATGCCGGCCGTCATGCCAACGCTTTCGCCGGCCATCTACCGGGCACGCCTGGACCGCCTGCGAGCCGCCGCGCGGGAGCGTGGCTACGACCGGGTCGTGGTCTACGCCGACCGGGAGCATAGCGCCAACATCAGCTACCTCACCGGCTTCGACCCCCGGTTCGAGGAGGCCGTTCTCGTGGTGGGACCCGACGACGACCCCGCCATCGTGGTGGGCATCGAATGCTACGGCCTGGCGGGAGCCGCGCCCGTGCCGTTGCGCCGGCACCTGTTCCAGGACCTGGGTCTTCCCAACCAGCCACGCGACCGGTCCAGGCCCCTGGCCGTGATCCTTGCGGACGAGGGTGTCG
Source organism: Candidatus Limnocylindrales bacterium (assembly GCA_038329515.1). Lineage (GTDB taxonomy): Bacteria > Chloroflexota > Limnocylindria > Limnocylindrales > CSP1-4 > JAFMJV01. The sequence goes on from JBBQNA010000008.1 coordinate 16,521, forward strand.
CGAGCGGTGGGCATGTCGGGGTCATCGGCTGGAAGTGGTACTCCGACCCCGCATGGCTGGATGCCCCGTCCTATCTCGTGGACCAGCTGCGGGACCTGGTGGGCCCGGGCGGATCCGTGGTCAACGCCGCGGACATGCTCATCGACCCCACGCACGGCCTGCGGACCAGCAACGAGATCGAGCAGATCGTGGCGTTCGAGTATGCGTCGTGCCAGACCTCGGACGGTGTCCGGCGGGTGCTGTCCGGCCTGCGTCCCGGCATGACCGAGCAGGAGGCCGTGCGGCTGTTGCAGTGGAACGGGATGCCCCTGTCGTGCCACCTGATGCTCAGCTCCGGGCCCCGGGCAACCTTTGGCCTCCACAGCCCGACCGATCGACGCATCGAGGCCGGTGACCGCTTCACGACCGCGTTCGGCGTCTGGGGAGCCCTGACGTGTCGGGCCGGGTTCGTGGTCGAGGACGCGAGCCAGCTACCGACCGGCATCAGCGACTATGTCGAGCGTCTCGTCGGCCCCTACTTCGAGGCTGTCGCCGAGTGGTACGAGGCGTTGCGGATCGGGCTGCCAGGGGGCGCCCTCCAGGACATCATCGACCGCCGATTGGGCGACCCGTTCTTCGGCATCTTCCTGAACCCAGGTCACCTGCTGCACCTGGATGAATGGGTGAGCACGCCCATCTATCGCGACTCAGAGGTGCCGCTCCGGTCGGGCATGACCTTCCAGGTGGACATCATCCCGGCCACCGGCACCGACTATTTCACGACCAATATCGAGGATGGCGTGGCGATCGCCGACGCCGCCCTCCGCGATGAACTTGGTGCGCGCTATCCGGAAACGTGGGAGCGGATCACCGTGCGGCGGCGATTCATGGAGCAGGAGCTGGGCATCCACCTCCAACCGGAGGTCCTGCCGCTGTCCAACATCCCGGCGTATCTGCCGCCGTTCCTGTTGCGACCCGACCACGTCGTGACGCTCGCCGGGCGCTGAGTCATGTGGCGGGTCCGCCACCTCAGCGGACCCTCCCCGAGCCATTGGCGCCACCTCCTTGACATCGCCGCTTCCAGCGTGCGCTAATCTGCAGTCGGAGAGGCGGCCATCCCGGCCGTCGGAGGAGGAAACACATGCACGGTCTCAAGCGAGGATTCGCTAGCATCGGCGCTGCGACGGTGGTCGCCGCAAGCCTGATCGGTTCCGGGGCTGCGATGGCCCAGTCACCAGCCGCGGACGACATCGTCGTCGGCGTCTCGTGGAACAACTTCAACGAGCCACGCTGGGCGGCATTCGATGAGCCGGCCATCAAGGACGCGCTCGAGGCAGCGGGCGCCCAGTACATCTCGACGGACGCCGCTTCCTCGGCCGAGCAGCAGCTCGCTGACGTCGAGAACCTCATCTCGCAGGGCGCGGACGCGCTCATCATCCTGGCCCAGGATGGCACCGCCATCCAGCCCGCGGTCCAGAGCGCGGTCGATGCGGGCATCCCGGTGGTCGCCTACGATCGCCTCATCCGCAACGACGGCACGCTCTACCTGAGCTTCGACAACAAGGGCGTCGGCCGCATCATGGCGGAGACGATCTTCCCGCTCGTGCCCAAGGGCAACTACGCGATCATCAAGGGCAACCAGGCCGACGCCAACGCGGACTTCCTCCGCGCCGGCATGGAGGAGGTCATCGGTGCCGCGGTCGCCGCGGGTGACATCGTGATCCCCGAGGGCTGCGAGACCTACACCGACAACTGGGATCCGGCCAACGCCCAGACCAATATGGAGAACTGCCTGGTCGCGGCCGGCAACGACATCCAGGCCGTGCTCGCTGAGAACGACGGCATGGCCGGTGGCGTCATCGCGGCGCTGGCGGGCCAGGGCCTCGCGATCCCGGTCTCCGGCCAGGACGGCGACCCCGGCGCGCTCAACCGCGTCGCCCTCGGCACCCAGACCGTCTCGGTCTGGAAGGACTCCAGCCAGCTGGGCAAGGCGGCCGGTGAGGCTGCCGTCGCCCTCGCGATGGGCACCGCCCTCGCCGACCTCCCAGGCACCGCGCCCTTCGTGGACGGCGACCTGACCCTGACCTCCATGATCCTCGCGCCGACCCCGGTCACGCAGGAGAATCTGCAGGTCGTGGTCGACGGTGGCGTCCTTACCCAGGAAGCGCTCTGCCAGGGTGTCACGGCGGGTTCCGTCACCGCCTGCCCCTGACCCTCGGATCCTGAGCTGAACCGAGCACCCCGTTCCGCGGTCTCCGCGGCGCGGGGTGCTTTCATACCCGGAGCAGGACAGGTGCACTGAACATGGCTGACGTCTCTGGTGCGGCGCCTTCGGTCGCACCGCCCGCGCCGACCCCTGCGAGCCGCTCAGTGTCGTCCACGATCCGCTCGGCGGAGGTGGACACGCGACTGCTGGGCATGGTCACTGCGCTCATCGTCATCTGGGTGATCTTCGGCATCGGCACGGACGGGAAGTTCCTCCAGCCGCAGAACCTCTGGAACCTGTCGGTCCAGACCGCGTCGGTCGCCGTCATGGCCACCGGCATGGTGCTCATCATCGTGAGCCGCAACATCGACCTGTCAGTGGGGTCCATGCTCGGCGTGGTGGGCATGTTCATCGCTCTCCTCCAGCAGGAGTGGATCCCCAAGGCGTGGGGCTTCGGCTACGACGTGTGGTGGATCTGGATCGTCGCGGTCATCGGGGGCCTCGTCCTCGGCGGGCTCATCGGCTTGCTGCAGGGGTCGCTGGTCGCGTACGTGGGCATCCCCTCGTTCGTGGTCACGCTCGGCGGCCTCCTCGTCTGGCGCGCCGTGACCTTCATGCTCGCCCAGGGACGAACGATCTCCCCGCTCGACCCCACGTTCCTGCTGCTCGGCGGCGGTAGCCGGGGTGCCGTGGGCGAGATGGTCAGTTGGGCCATCGGCATCGCCGTCAGCGTCGCGATCCTGTATGCGCTCATCTCGAACCGTCGCAAGCGCCTGAAGTTCGGCTTCCCGCTCCGACCGCGATGGGCCGAGGCAGTCATCGGCATCGTGGGCGTGGGCGTGGTCATGGGCGCCGTCTGGGTCGCCAACAGCTACGCGTGGCCCAAGGGCCTGGCCACCAGGTACGCCCAGGAGCAGGGCATCACGGAACCGCCCGGGGGCCTCATCATCCCGACCGGCATCGCGAACCCCGTGCTGATCGCCCTGGCCGTGGCGGCGATCATGACGGTCCTCGCGACCCGCCGCCGCTTCGGACGCTACGTGTTCGCGATCGGTGGCAACCCGGAGGCCGCGGTGCTGTCGGGCATCAACACTCGACGCGTGATCATGATGACCTTCGTCATCATGGGCGTGCTCGCGGCGGTCAGCGCGGTCATCTCCACGGCCCGCCTCCAGTCCGCCACCAGTGGGGCAGGCGTCGGGGCGGAACTGTCCGTGATCGCCGCGGCGGTCATTGGTGGCACCTCCTTCTCGGGAGGCATCGGCACCATCCCGGGGGCGGTCCTGGGCGCGCTCATCATCCAGTCACTGGTCACCGGCATGCAGCTGCTCAAGTTCGACAACCCGTCCCAGGACGTCGCAGTGGGTGTCGTGCTCGTGCTCGCTGTCGGCCTGGACCAGGTCCTCCGCAAGCGTGCAGGTTGAGGAGGTGGCAGCGATGAGCACTGACGCCCGTACCCCCATCGTAGAGATGCGCGATATCCGGATCTCGTTCGGTGGCGTCCATGCCGTCGACGGCGTATCGGTCAGCGTGCATGCGGGCGAGGTCCTCGGCCTGGTCGGCGGCAACGGCGCTGGCAAGTCGACGCTGATGAAGGCCCTCTCCGGAGCACGACCGCCGGACGGCGGCCAGATCCTGGTCAATGGTTCGCCGGTGTCCATCAACAATCCCCGGGATGCCAAGAACCACGGCATCGAGACCATCTACCAGACGCTGGCCCTGGCAGACAACGTGGATGCTGCGGCGAACGTGTTCCTGGGCCGCGAGATCGTCAGCCGCTTCGGGTCGCTGGACGACGCCGCGATGGAGTCTGCGACCCGCAAGGTGATGGCACGCCTCAATCCTCGGTTCCGCAACTTCAAGGCGCCGGTCAAGTCCCTGTCGGGCGGTCAGCGACAGTCAGTGGCTATCGCGCGCGCGGTCCATTTCAACGCCAAGGTGCTCATCATGGATGAGCCCACGGCGGCACTGGGTCCGGCGGAGACCGCCCAGGTCCGGGACCTGGTAGCACAGCTCAAGGACGAGGGGATCGGCATCTTCCTCATCAGCCACGACATCCATGACGTGTTCGACCTCGCCGACCGGATCACGGTCATGCTCCAGGGCCGCCTGGTGGGCACGGTGAACTAGGCGGATGTGACCAAGGACGACGTCCTGGGCATGATCATCATGGGCAAGCTGCCGGCAGAAGAGACGCCCGAAGACCTCGCCCGGCTTCACTGATCCACCTCCGTCCACGACACGCGACCCCACCCGCCTGCGTCAAGTGCCGGCGCTCGCTGCCGGCGTGTTCAAGAGCCCGCCGTGGTCCCGTCGAAGTACTGGCTGGCGAGCGCCCAGGCCGCCTTGCCGCAGAGGGCACCCGTGCGTCGTCCGGCGAAGTCATCCGACGGGATGTGGATGCCGCCATACAGCCGGGACAAGCCGGCCTGGTCAGCAGCGTCGTAGTACGTCGCCCACTGGAGCGGCACGTCCGTCGTCGGGCCGACCTCGAAGGTGAGACTGCCGCTCGGCACCACGAACTCACCCAGGGCACCCGGGAAGAACGCCGAGCCCGTCATGGACGTCAGCACCTCCGCCGCGGCGCGGCTGAAGGCGCTGTGCCCGGAGACGAAGCCCGGGAATGCGGGCGTGACGAATGTCGGCTTCTGGTACGGCACCCAGTCCTTGGCCAGGGTCCAGCCTACGCCACCGGTCTGGGTCGTGGGATCCCTGGGGTTGCCCTGCCAGGTCCGGATCGCGATCTCGCCGACGTGGTCCCTGAGCGCCGCGTGCTTCTTGCCTGCCGCGCTGCTCTTCCTGCTGATGACCTCGATCAGGTTCGGCACCAGGGGCAGCCCCTGGGCGTCGTACGCGGGCTTCCTGGGGTCGCTGGACTGGCCCTTGGCGCCCATGTAGCGAATCATCGAGATGGGCCGGACCGAGTCATAGAAGCCCTTGTCGCCCCACGCCGCGATGGCCGCATCGTGGAGGGCGCCATTGAGCGCGAAGTAGGTCTTGACGTCCCACTCCAGGTGACCGACCTCCGGCCCACGGCCGCCGATGCGGGGCACGAAACCCTCCGCGTCGCCGACCGTGTTGGCGATGGTGTTCCAGTGACCTGGCGGCGTCTCGGAGTTGGGGCCGTCGGCCCAGAATTCGGCCAGCGCGCGGGCGAAGTCACCCTCCAGGACCTCAACCGGGGCGTAGGCATCCCCGGTCTCCGGATTGATGCTGTAGCCCGTGCCGTCATTGGTGCCGAGGTCGCTGTTGCCCTGTGAGCCGGGTGAGATGTCGATGGTCACCCCATCGGTCGCATCCAGCTTGCTGCTGAGTTCGATGACCCGCACGGCGTCCTGCCGGAACTGGTTGAGCTTGGCACCCGTTGGCGGTGCGTCCGCGAGCTTGGGCGGTGAGCCGGCGTCGACCGGCAGCCCGTCGGCAGAGGCAGGCAGCCCGAAGGACTTCACGTGTCCCCAGAACGGCGTCACGGATCTCTGGATCTTGCCCGGGATGGGCACGCCGTTCTGGGCGACCTGCTTGTCCAGGGCCAGCGGCTGCCACCGGTCGGGGTCGGCCATCGTGGTCCCCGACTCCGTCACGATGAGGGGCGCGTTGACGGGAACGTATGACGCCGGAGCGGCGTAGTCCTGCTGCTCGTTGGCGCCGTCCGTCAGGCCGTCGGCGATAATGGTGGCCGCGATCCGGTTGCCCAGCGCGGCGGGCGAGTCTCCGACCTCGGTCGTGTTAGCCGCCTCATAGCACTGCGAGGCGAGGGTGCTGTCGAACTCCGCGATGGAGTCCTCGCCGCCCTGTGCGCCGGCATACCGATGGCTGAGGATCCGGTACGCCGCATAGCTGATGGCTTCGCTGCGTGATGCCGCGACATCATCCGGCGCATCGATCTTCTCGGTCGCGAAGTATCCCTGCGCGACCGGGTCGTAGGTCGCCCAGGCATCCCACATGCCCGCGGACATGTGGAACAGGTTGCGGGCGTGGACGGTCGGGCGCGGCAAGTCGCGACGGATCGCGTCCAGAGCCGCTTCGTCCCAGATCCGGGCAGCTGACTCATCAGGGTTCGCCGTCGGCACACAGGCCGCCGCCGGTCTGGCGCTCGCAGCATCCGCTGCGACCGACACGGGCGGCCCGGTCGCGACAGTCATCGCAAGCGTGCTGACCATGGCGATGGCGATGCGGAGGGGCCGGACATGACCCGTCCGCGGTTCGGGCGTCCTCATCGCGCGGCATCGTACAACCGCTGCCCCATATCCGGAGTCACAGCGCGCCAATCGGGCTTTCCGGGAGCGACCTCGCCAGCGATCCGCACAAAGTTCGCATCCCAGGAGCAGGTGCACAGCCAGGCCAACGGCCCGGCGACCCTGCCCGGCTTCTCGGCGTCAGCGGCGACGGCATCGCAGCGTGGGATGACATCATGTCGTCCGGCCCTGCTTGCTGCCTGGCCACGAGCTGAGGAGTCCCACCCACATGTCAGCCCTCGACGTCACTCCCCTCCGCCTCCGGTCGCTCCGGCTCGTGCTGGTGGGCATGATGGGCTCGGGCAAGACCACGGTGGGCCGATCGCTGTCGGAGCGGACGGGCTGGCCATATGCCGACAATGACGAGCTGGTACGTCGCACCAGCGGTCGGGAGCCGGCGGAGATCCGGGCCACGGACGGCGAGGACGCGCTCCATGACCTGGAGACACGAGCGCTGGTGGAGGCACTGCGACTGCCGCCGCCGTCGGTGATCGGGGCCGCTGCGGCCGTGGTCCTGGACGAGGCCGCCGTGGCGGTACTCCGGGACGCGGCCCTGGTGGTGTGGCTCCGGGCGCGACCTGAGACGCTGCGCGACCGGATCGGCTCGGGCGCGGGCCGCCGGGAGGAAGCGACCGATACCGCGTGGCTCGCCCGCCAGGCCGACGCGCGCCAGGACCGCTACGGCGATGTCGCGGACCTCACCATCGATGTCGACGATGCCACACCTGCCGAGGTAGCTGAGCGCATCCTGACTTGGCTGCGCAGCTGAGCATTCGGGGCACTCCGGGCGGACACGGTCGCGGCCGCGCGGTGTACTAGTCTGGCGCATGCCCCAATCAGCGGACGACGCCGGACCTCTCGCACTGCCGGACGCGTCCGCGGCATGGTCGCGGCTACTGGCGTGGGCCGCGGTCGCCATCGCCGGGGTCGCGTTCGCGATCAGCCTCGCGGTCTGGCTAGCCGGTGGCGCCGCTGTCGACCTGCCGTGGGCACCCTCACTGGGGCTGCGGCTCGACCTGTCGTTCGACGGTCTGGGGGCCCTGTATGCACTGCTGGCCACCGGCATCGGGCTGGTGGTGTTCGTGTACGGCGCCGGGTACCTGCCACTCCATCTGCACCACGAGCATCGACCGGCCAGCGATGGCCGGCGGTTCTGGCCCTGGATGGTGCTGTTCATGGGCGCCATGGTCGGGCTGGCCTGCGCCCGCGACCTGGTCCTCATGTTCGTGTTCTTCGACCTGACCGCGGTCGCCTCATACTTCCTCATCGGCTTCGACCGCGAGCGCCGGGATGCGCGCGGCGCGGCGCTCATGGCGCTCCTGGTCACGGGTGTCAGCGCCGTGGCGATGCTCATGGGTGCCGTACTGCTGTATGCGGAGTACGGCACATTCTCCGTGCCGCTCCTGGCCGAGCGGGCGGTGCCGGGGACAGCCACGACCATCGCGACAGCACTCATCGCCGTGGCGGCGCTGGCCAAGAGCGCCCAAGTGCCACTCCATTTCTGGTTGCCGCGGGCGATGGAGGCCCCAACACCGGTGTCCGCCTACCTGCATTCCGCGGCGATGGTCGCGGCCGGCGTGCTCGTGCTTGGCCGCATCCACCCGCTCCTCGCGATCGACCCCGTCGTGCTCGACGGGTTGCTGGTGGTGGGATTCGCGTCCATCGTCGCAGGCGGCCTGCTGGCGCTCGCACAGGACCGGCTGAAGCAGATCCTGGCCTACTCCACCATCTCCCAGTACGGCTATGTGGTCGTGCTCTACGGTGTGGGGGGCGAGGTGGCGGCCGGCGCCGCGGCCCTGTACGTCATCGCCCACGGGATCGCCAAGAGTGCCCTGTTCATGACCGCGGGCACGGTCATCATGAGCACCGGCGAAGACCGCCTCTCGTGCCTCGGGGGCCTGGCCCGCGCGATGCCGGGCCTCGCCCTGGCCAGCTTCGTCGCCGCCGCGACCCTCGCCGCGCTGCCGCTGACCATCGGCTTCTTCAAGGATGAGCTGTTCTTCGCCGCGGCCGTCGAGCGCGGACCGGTGGTGGGGGCCCTGGCCGTGGTCGCCGCGGCCCTGACAGTTGCCTATATCTGGCGGTTTTGGCTGGGTGTGTTCGCCGGCCAGCGCAGGAGCCAGGCCACGGCCGTGCCTGCGCTCCTGGTGGTCCCGGTCGGTGTGCTCGCCGTTGTGGCGGTCGTGGGGGGTCTGCTCATCGAGCCGTTCGCGCGGTTGGCGGCCGACGCGGCCGGGATCACGTTCGGCGCGCCGGTCCACCTCGCGCCGGCCTACCACCTCGATGCGCGACCCGAGAACGCGATGGCCCTGGCGGCGTGGCTGCTGGGCGGGCTGGTCCTCCTGGCACCGGCGGTCCGGGAGCCGGTGGTCCGCCGCGTGGCACGCGCCGGTGAGCTGGTCGGGCCGCGTCGCTGGTACGGCCTGCTGCTCCGGGGGGTCAGCCGCATGTCCGACCGCATCCACGCGTCGGAGGTCCGCGACCTGCGCAATAGCCTCGCGGCGGTGCTCCTGCCGACAGGCGTGCTGGTCGCGCTGGGCTTCCTGGCCACCCCGACCGAGGGGTCATACGTCGTGGGCACCGTCACCGCCGGGGACCTGCCCATGGTGGTGCTCCTGGCACTCGCGGCCGCGGCGGCCATCACCGTCGCGAGGGACGTGGGACGGCTGCGGCCGGTACTCGCCCTGTCGGTGCTCGGCTTCGCGCTCGCCGCGGTCTACGCCGTCATGGGTGCGCCCGATGTGGCGCTCGTGGCGGTGGTCGTGGAGACCATGCTCACACTCGTATTCGTGGGAGTCTTCTCGCGACTACCGCCGGTGACCGGTACCCTCCGCCGACCGGGGCGCCGGGGGCGCAACATCGCGGCCGGGGTGGTCGCCGGTGTCAGCGCCTTCGCCGTCATCTGGGCTGCCCTGTCACGCACCCCATCGGGCCGAAGCGATTCGGCCGAACAGATCCGCCTGACGCCAAGCGCCCATGGCAGCGACGTCGTGACCGTCATCCTTGCCGACTTCCGGGGCCTGGACACGATGGTGGAGATCACGGTCCTGCTGGTGGCGGTCATCGGCGTCGCGAGCCTGCTACGACGCGGGAGGTCCTGGTGAGCAACATCTTCGCGATCATCGCGCCGCGTCTCCTGGGGCCGGCGCTGGTCATCGGCATCGCCCTCATCGTGCGCAGCTATGTCAGCGTGGGCGACGGATTCAGCGCAGGGGTCATCGTGGCCACCGCCATCGCGTTGCGATACGTCAGCCTGGGCTGGCGGCTGGCAGAGCGGAGCCTGCCGATCCTGCGCCACGCGCCTATCGTGGCGGGTGCGGGGCTGCTGCTCGCACTCGCCACGGGGTTTGCCGGGCTGTTGGTGGGAGATCCGCCATTCACCCTGTACCCAAGGGCGGGTGAGCCGGTCATCCATATCGGGACCCTGGAGCTGATCTCCGCGGTGGCCTTCGATGTGGGCGTGTTCCTGCTCGTGACCGGCTCGCTGGTGGTGGTGGTCCACCACTTGGCTCGGCTCGCGGAGGATCCCACATGATCCTCGTGCTGGCCTCCGCTGCGGCGGTCCTGTTCGGCGTTGGTGCCTACCTGCTGCTGCAACGGGACCTGCTACGGGTCGTCCTGGGTGTCGCCGTCATCTCCCAGGCCGCCACGCTGACCCTGATGGCGTCCGCGCTTCAGTTCGGTGATGCGCCCATCCTGCCCCTGCCCGCACAGAACATGAGCGATCCGCTGAGCCAGGCCATGTCGCTCACCGCCATCGTCATCGGCTTCGCGTCCGCGTCGCTGCTGCTGGTGATGGTCCTGCGGGTGGTCACGGCGTTCCACTCCCAGGAGCTGGACGAGATGGCGGGCGCGGAGGCGGGGCGCGATGCCCGGCTGGACCTCGAAGACGCCGAGGACCACGAAGCGGAAGAGGCGGCTGCCCGATGACCGCCCTGGCGCTGTCGCTGCTCATCCCCTGGGCCATGGGTGTGGTGCTGGTGATGGTGGACGGCCGACGGGCTCCCGTCGGCTGGCTGGCCGTGGTGGTCCTGGTGGCCTCGCTCGCCGTCCAGGTCCTGCTGGCGGCGACCGTCCTGTCCGATGGGCCCGTGGTCATGACCACCGGTGACTGGCCGACCGGGGTGGGCATCACGCTGCGTGCCGATGCCCTGGGCGTGCTGTTCTCATTGCTCTCGCTGCTGGCCATCCTGACCGCCACGGCGCACCAAGTCATCGAGGGTGTCCACGACCGGGTATTCCCGGGGCTTGTCGTCATCCTCGCCGCGGGCCTGACGGGTGTGTTCCTGACCGGCGACCTGTTCAACTTCTACGTCTTCTTCGAGCTCTCGATGACCGCGGCCTATGTGCTGGCCACGTACGGCGGCAGCCGCCGGGCGCTGGGGGCAGCGCTGGTGTTCACCACGGTCAACCTCCTGGGCACGTTCGTATTCCTGCTCTCGGTCGCGGGCGTCTACCACGTGACCGGCACCCTGGACATGGGACGCATCGCGGCGCGCATGGCGGACGCGGATCCCAACGCATCGATCCTCATCGCTGTCGGGTTCTTTGTCGCGTTCAGCGTCAAGCTTGGCTTGTTCCCCTTCCACTTCTGGTTGCCAACGGTGTACACCGGTGCCCGCCCAGCGGTGGCGGCGATCCTGAGCGGCGGCCTCGCCAACATCGGTGCCTACGGGCTGTTGCGCTTCGGTGGCGAGCTGCTGCCACGCGAGCTCGACCTGGCCGCGGGCGCGCTCATCGTCATCGGCAGCGCCTCGATCCTGTATGGCGGCGTGCTCGCCGTATCGCGCCGGACGGGGGGCGAGATGCTGGCCTACTCGGCCATCGGCCAGGTCGGCTACGTGCTGGTGGCCATCGGCATCGGAGGCCCGATGGGATTTGGCGCCGCGGTCCTGTACGCCGTCGTCAACTCGCTCAACAAGACGCTGCTATTCCTGACGATCCGGATGCGCGGTGCCGTCGTGGGTGCGGCGTTCGTGATCGGCGCACTGAGCGTCGCGGGCATCCCACCAGCGGCCGGGTTCGTGGGCAAGTTGGAGCTGTTCCGAGCGGCCGCGGACATCCCGGCCCTGCTGGTGCTGCTGTTCCTGGGCAGCGCCCTGTCGTTGCTGTATGTCTTCCAGGTGTATCAGTACGACTTCTGGCGGACAGCGCGCACGGGCCGGCCGAGCGCCCGGGCGCAGCAGGCGGTGCTGGCATCGATGGCGCTCCTCGTCCTCGTGGCAGGCCTGTGGCCGGAGCCGCTGCTGGCGCTGAGCAACGCCGCGGCAGGGGTGCTCACGGGCGCCACCACTATGGCGGACGCTACGCCGTGACCACCATCCTGGCCCGGGCCGCCAGCCTCATGGTCATCTACCTGTTGGTGCTCACCAGCCTCGACCCGGGTGACATCGTCATCGGGGCACTCCTGGGCCTGGCCATCGGGATCGGGCTCCGGCCCCGAGAGGCCACCCGACGTGCGGCGCCGGCACCGTTGCTGGTACGGTTGCGGGCCGTCGTGGACATGTTCCGGCTGACCGGCTGGGAGATGATCGTCGGCACCTGGCGGGTGGTGCGCTTCTGTCTCGGCGCACCGTGCGCCCCAGGGTTCGTGGAGATCCCCCGCGACGGCCGGTCGCATCGTGGGGCAGCGCTGTGGGGCGTGGTCACGGGCGAGGCTCCCGACGAGGTGCCCGTGGACATCGATGAGCGTCGGGGTGTGCTCATCGTGCACCTGATCGACGCCAGCGACCCGGACTCGGTCCGGGCGCGCCATCGAGACGCACTCGATCGCTGGCAGCGGCACCTGGTGCCCTGACCATGCTGGATGTCGTCATCACCATCGCCTTTGGGTGGGCCACGCTGTTGCTCGTGGGCGGTGGCATCCTGCTGCTCCGCTCCCGGGACACGCTGCAGCGCGTGCTGGCACTCGACGTGCTGGTGTCCATCGTCATCGCCCTGCTGACCATCCTGTCCTACGAGCAGGATGTGCCGTATTACATCGACGCGGCACTGGCGCTGGCCCTACTGTCATTCACGGCGACCCTCGTGGCCGCTCGTCACGTCACCCGCGGCGGACCATTCCGATGATGGGCACCCTGCTCGAGGTCGTGGCCAGCATCCTGATCCTGCTCGGACTGAGCCTGGCGACCATCGGCATGTACGGCCTGCTGCGCATGCCCGACATCTTCCACCAGCTCCATGCCGCAGGCCTCATCTCGGGCATCAGCGTCATCCTGGTGCTGCTCGCCTCCCTGGCCACGGGCCACGCGGACATCATCACCAGCGCCATCCTCGTCATCGCCTTCGTGCTCGTGACCGCGCCCCTGTCCGCCCACGCCATCGCGCAAGCGGCGCTCCATCGGTCCACCAGGATCCAGGATCCCGATGCCCCGAACGGCGACCCCCACGGATGATCGCGGTGGCGCGGCGAGCGTCCATCGACTCCGAACCGCAACTGGACAGGTCCCCGCGCGGCCGTGTATCGTGCCGCCGTGCAGCACCGTCATCGCGTAGCCGAGATGTGTATGCCCTGGCGGCCCCTTGGAGGGAAGACAGGGAAGTAGGTCTTCGCGCCGTTGACAGGCGAAGGGGACCGAAGCCGGTCCCGGGGCCGCAGTCCAGAGAAGGACTGCGGCGTTTCTGTCTTCACCAGACTCCAGGGGTAGCCGCCGAAGATCTGCCGGGACCGACAGCCATGCCGATCCCCAGGAGGTCTCGTGTCCTTCGGTCCTGCGCCCCAGGAAGATCCTGCGGCCGCATCCCACACTCAACGGCTCGCGCCGCCGCGGAGTGCGACCCCGAACACCGTCCGGTCCAACGTCGCGAACTCCCGGTTCAGCGTCGAGTTCGCGGCCGTCAGTCGCTCGTTCCCGCGCCAGGGAGGCGCTGCCGACCGCGGACGCACGGCCACACAGGGCCCGCAGCATCTCGTCATCCGTGACATCAGCCTCACGGTCCGACCCGGCGAGGTCGTGGGCATCCTGGGCACCAGCGGCTGCGGGAAATCGACCCTGTTGCGGATCGCCGCGGGCCTCGACTCCCCCTCCACGGGTGCTGTGCGCATCGACGGCAGTCCGGTCGCGGGTGTCGATGGTCGGTGCGCCTTCGCGTTCCAGGAGCCTCGGCTGCTGCCCTGGCGCACGATGGCCGGCAACGTGGCCATCGGCCTGCCGCACGGGATCGACCACGCCGAGGGTGAGGCCCGGGTCGCCCGGCTACTGGAGCTGGTCGGCCTGACCGCATTCGCGGGTCATCGGCCACGCGAGGTGTCCGGAGGCATGGCCCAGCGGGCGTCACTGGCGCGTGCCCTGGCGCGCGACCCGGGGGTGTTGCTGCTGGACGAGCCGTTCGCATCCCTGGACGCGCTCACCCGGATGCGCATGCAGGACCTGCTGCTGGACGTGCATGCCGCAGCCCCGACCACGGTGCTGCTCGTGACCCATGACGTGGAGGAGGCACTCCAGCTCGCCGACCGGGTCGTGCTCCTGGGCACCGAACCCGATCGTGCCGGGGCCAGTGTCCGGCGCATCGTCACGGTCCCTGGCGACCGGCCGCGCGACCGCGGCTCTGCCGAGATCGCGGAGCTCCGGGCGCAACTGCTCGAAGGGCTGGGTGTCAGTCGACACACGAACTGAGCTCGGTCCCTCCCCCGCCCACCGAACCACGACATCCCGAAGGATCCGAACCATGCATCACCGACGAACCAGCACACTCCTGGGCGGCGCGCTCGCCGCATCGCTGCTCCTGACCACGGCGCCGGGCCTTGCCCAGTCCCCTGCAGCAAGCACCGCACCCGTGTTGACCCAGGGTGGCGCGCTCAACATCGACTTCGCGACCTACAACCCACTGAGCCTGATCATCAAACAGCAGGGCTGGCTGGAAGCCGCGCTGGCTCCCCAGGGCATCAGCGTCAACTGGATCCAGTCCGCAGGCTCCAACAAGGCCAATGAGGCGCTCCGCGCCAACGCCATCGACATCGGCTCGACGGCTGGCTCCGCGGCACTCCTGGCCCGGTCGAATGGCTCGCCCATCCAGGTCATCGACATCTACTCCCAGCCCGAGTGGGCGGCCATCGTGGTGCCCGGCGATTCGACCATCGCGTCGGTCGCCGACCTCGCCGGCAAGCATGTTGCGGCGACCATCGGCACCGACCCCTACTTCTTCCTGCTCCAGACGCTGGAGGAGGCCGGCGTGGCCCTCGATAGCGTGACCATCGAGAACCTGCAGCATGCCGATGGTTGGGCGGCACTCCAGAACGGCTCCGTAGACGCGTGGGCGGGTCTGGATCCGATCATGGCCGGTGCCGAGGCGGCCGGGGCCAAGCTGCTGTATCGCAACGTGGGCTTCAACAGCTACGGCTTCCTGAACGCCACGGAGTCGTTCCTGGCCAGCAAGCCGGACGTGGCGCAGACCGTCGTCGACACCTACGAGCATGCTCGCGCCTGGGCCGCCGAGCACCCGACCGAGACAGCCCAGGTCCTGGCGGAGGTGTCCGGCCTGGACGTGGCCATCGCGACCAAGGTCATCACCGAACGCTCCAACCTGGACGTCGACCCCATCCCCGGCGCCGCCCAGATCGCGGTGCTGACCAAGATCGGGCCCATCTTCGTGACCACCGGTGCCGTGCCCAACCAGGGTTACATCGACGCTGCACTGGGCACCATCATCAACGACTCCTTCGTCGCGCAGGCCGACCCGAGCCGCATCCCGTGATCGGGGCGCCATCCTCGTCAGACACCTGCTGTCCCATCGATGGATAGCCCGATACCGGGCGCCGGGACCGCCGTCATCACGACGGCGGTCACCGCGTCTCCCATCTCCGACGAGGTCGAGCTGGTCCGGGCGCTGGAGCAGGCAGACCAAGGGCGTCAGCCGCTGATCACCCGGCGCTGGTGGCGCGTCACGCTGGGCGTGGCGCTGCCGCTGGCACTGCTGGGCCTCTGGCAGCTGAGCACGTCACTGGGCTGGTTCTCCATCTCACAGTTGCCGCCGCCAGCGATGGTGTTCGACGCCGGTATCGACCTGCTCAACCGCGGGCTGCTGGTCAAGTTCGTGGCGATCTCGACCCAGCGGGTCGTGATGGGGTTCCTCGTGGGCGCGTCGCTGGGACTCCTGTTGGGCGCCATCACGGGTCTGTCCCGCTCCTGGGACCAGTTCTTTGGACCCACCTTGGCAGGGATCCGTGCTGTGCCATCCCTGGCCTGGGTGCCGCTGTTGCTGCTGTGGCTCAAGATCGGCGAGGAATCGAAGGTCACGCTCATCGCCATCGGTGCCTTCTTCCCTGTCTACACCATCACGGCAGCGGCGCTCCGACATGTGGACCGCCAGCTGGTGGAGGCCGGACGCGCGTTTGGGCTGCGGGGCGTCCACCTGTTCTCGACCATCCAGCTCCCGGCCGTCCTGCCGTCGGTGATCTCGGGTCTGCGCCTGGCGCTGGCCCAGTCGTGGCTGTTCCTGGTCGCCGCAGAGCTCATCGCCGCGAACGCTGGCCTGGGCTTCCTGCTCACGGACTCCAGCAACACGGGCCGAGTCGATCGCCTGCTGCTGGCGATCCTGCTGCTGGGCATCATCGGCTTGCTGAGCGATTCTCTGCTGCGCGTATTCGAACGCTGGGCCATCCGGCGCTGGACCTGACACCAGCTGGCGGGTAGCTGCGCCATAGTGCGGGCGTGACCGACCCGCACCCGCCGATGCCCAGCCTGACCTGGGCGCAGGTATTCGCTCGTCGACTGGAGCGGCACTTCCTCGTGGATGGCTCGGCCAGCACATCTCTGGACCCGGCAGTCGTGGCGCGGCGCATCTGTGGCGCACACGCCCAG
>JBBQNA010000009.1:0-31802 GCA_038329515.1 Candidatus Limnocylindrales bacterium
TGCCGCAGCGAATATGAGCGTCAGCAATGGCTGCGCCAGCTGCACCTGCCCGATCCGGGCCACCCCGCCACGGGCGAGACCGCCATACCAGGCAAAGAAGCCCAGGAACATCGAGAACAGGCTGACGTAGGCGAAGCCGAACCAGGCGGGTGGCTCGACCGTGCTGAAGTCGCTCCGCCCGGCCACCAACAGGGTCACGGGGATGGTCAGCGGGAGTGCCAACAACAGTGCCCAGCAGATGGTGCGCGCCCCGCCCAGCGTCCGGCTCAGTGCACCACCCTCGGCATAGCCGATGCCGATGATGACCACGGCCACCAGCAGCAGCACGTCATCGGCATCAAGACCGCCCGCGCCCTGGCTGACCGCGAACGCGGTGACTGCCACGGCCCCGGTCGCGGCCGCGACCCAGAACACGCGGCTGGGTCGCTCGCCGGCACGCACCACCGCGGCCACCGCGGTCGCCGCGGGCATGAGGGCTGTGATGACAGCCACGTGGGCCGAGGTCTTGGCCTGGAGCGCGATACCCGTCAGTGTCGGGAAGCCGATGACCACGAACGCGGCGACGATGGCCAGCGACTTCCACTGCACCGCGCTCGGACGGGGTGCCCGGACCGCGAGGAGGTACGCGACTGCGAGTAGGCCCGCCACGGCGGCCCGCCCAAAGGCCACGAACAGGGGGTCGAGGTCGACCACCGCCAGGCGGGTGGCGGGGTAGGAGAACGAGAACGCGAGCACCCCGAGCGCCCCGAGCAGGAGACCGGGAGGCAGGCCCGCATGGGCGCGCTGCATCCTGGTCGGTCCGGTCACGGTCTACTCCTGGGGCTCGGTGCCGGCCCACGACCGGGTGGTGACCGTACCAGAGTGGAACGGGGTCGACGCACTCGCCCGAGTCGTATATTGTCGACGATCGTGAGCACTCTCCGGCCACCCGACACCGAGCTGACCCTGCCCCGAGTCCAGCATCGGGTCCTGCGACAGGAAGTCCTGGCGGCACTGCGCACGGCCATCCTGTCGAACGAGATCCCGGTCGGTTCGCGCCTCCTGGAAGCCGAGATATCCAGCCAGATGGGTGTCAGCCGGGCGCCCGTGCGGGAGGCGCTCCGGCAGCTGGAACAGGAAGGCCTGGTGGAGTCATTCGCCCACCGTGGCGTCGTCGTCGTCGGCCTGCCGGAGGACGAGATCAATGCCATCTACGAGCTCCGGGCGCTCATCGAGGCCAAGGCTATCGCCCGCGCCTGCATGGCCGCGACCGATGCCGACATCACCTCGCTCCGGGGCATCGTCGGCCAGATGCGGGGAGCACTGGCCCACCGTGACATCGACGAGATCGCCGAGGTGGACCTGCGGTTCCACGGCGCCATCGTGGAGCTGTCTGGCTTCAGCCTGCTGCGCAAGATCTGGTCCAGCCTTGACGGCCTGGTTCGCGTCCGTTCCTACCAGGCGCTGGAGCGGCCCGGACGATCCGCCCAGTACTTCCTGACCGACAGCATCGCCTCGCATGAGCGACTGGTGGAGGCCATCGAGTCGCGCGATGCGGTCGCTGCCGCCGCGCTCGTCCGGGAGCACATCCTCGAAGTGGCCTCGCGGCTGCATGAGGAGGCGGGCGGAACGATCGGGTGATGTCTCGTGATCCCTTGAGCCTGGTCGAGGCCTGCCGTCGACTGGACCCCGAACCGATCGCCGATCGCACCCTGGAGCTGGTCCGGATCTGGAGCCCACCAGGCGACGAGTCACGCATGGCCGGTGCCACCGCGGACGCCCTGACCGCGGTGGGTGCCCGGGTGCGCCTTGACGAGGAGTTCCCGGGCAGCCCGAGCGTCATCGCGGAACTCGGCCAGGCCGACGGTCCGACCCTCCAGTGGCACGGTCACCTCGACGCCATCGACGTCCCGCACGGCGATGCCCACCGGAGTGACGGGCGCATCGTGGGCCGTGGCGCCGCGGACATGAAGGGACCCCTGGCAGCCATGATCGCTGCCGCCGGATTGCTCGCCGAGCGCGGGTTGCCGGCACGTGGGCGGCTGCTCATCGTGTTCCACGGGCGGCACGAGAGCGGTGGCAACGAACCGCTCCACGCTCTCATCGCGCGCGGTATCCACGGTGATGCGGTCATCACCGGCGAGCTGGGCGGTGGCATGCAGCTGCCGCTCGGCGGTCTTGGGCTGACCTTCTGGGGCGCCACCATCCGGCGGCCTGGGATGGCCCTCCACGAGACGCTCGCGGACGCGGCGACCATCGACCCGGTCGAGGTTGGGCGGCTGCTCCACGATGCCCTTGCGGCGCATCGCGACAGGCTCGCGACGCGGGGCACACCAGGCGCGCGGCCATCCTTGTTCGTGGGCCGGTTCACGGCCGGTGACTACTACAACCGGTTGCCCCACGAAGCACGGCTCGAGGGCACTCGGCGCCATGACATCGACGAGTCCCTGGCGGATGTCGCGGCGGAACTGCGGTCGCTGGTGGAGGACGTCGCGAGCCGCGCTGGGGTGCCCATCGAGCTGACCGTGACACCCATCGCCGAGGCATTCGAGGTCGACCCGGACCAGGCCATCGTGCGCGCCGTGCGGGGAGCGCACCAGGAGCTGTTCGGCAATGAGCTGGCCATCGTCCGCTCGCGGGTGGCCACCAATGCGGTCCACTTCGTGAACGAGGCTGGCGTCCCGGCAGTGTGCTACGGCCCGCATCACGCCACCAATCACAGCGACCGGGAGACCATCGAGGTGCGCGAGCTGGGGCGTCTCGCGGCGGGCTTCGCGCTCGCATCCGCGCGCTGGTTCGAGGAGGTCGCACCGCTGTGACCTTCGTCGAGGACCTGGACACGCCAGTGCCGGTCGTGGATGTCCGCCGGCTGGAGGCGAACATCGCGCGCATGGCCGGCCGTCTCGCGCCGACCGGCGTCGCGCATCGGCCGCACGCCAAGGCCCACAAGACCCGCGAGATCGCGGAACACCAGCTGCGCGGCGGGGCGGCAGGTCTGACCGTGGCCAAGGTGGGCGAGGCCGAGGCGTACGTGGCGGCCGGATTCGAGGACCTGTTCATCGCTTACCCCGTGGTGGGCAGGACCAAGCTGCTGCGACTCATCAAGTTGCTCGAGCGGACGCCCGTGAGCTTCACCATCGATTCGGCGGCGGGCGCCAGGGGTGCGTCCGAGGTGCTCGAACGATCGGGACACACCGCAGACGTGGTGATGGAGATCGAGGCCGGCGCGGGGCGCACGGGCGTGCCTGACATCGCCGCTGCCCTGGAACTCGCGAGCCTGGTGGCGGAGCTGCCAGGCATCCGGCTCACGGGCGTCATGGCGCATGCGCCCGGGTACGTGCCGGGGCTCGACGCGCAGCGCGCCATGGGCCACGACGAGGGTGCTATCGCCGTCCATGCTGCCCAGGCGCTGCGTGCCGCCGGGCACACGGGTGTCACGTTCGTCACGGCAGGCTGCACGCCGACGTCGCCGTTCGCCGCGGAGGTCCCCGGCGTGACCCACGTCCGTGCCGGCAATTACGTGTTCTATGACCGCAAGCAGGTCCAGCTGGGCGTTGCCACCCTCGATGACTGCGCCCTGACCGTCCTGGCCACGGTCGTCAGCCGGCCGCGACCGCGCCGATACGTGGTGGATGCGGGCATCAAGGCGCTCGCCGGCGAGGATTACGGCTGGGGCACCTACGGCGTCCTGCTGGACCACCCCGAGGTGCCCATCTCGTGGGCGGCAGAGGAGCACGGTGTGATCAACGTGCCGGATGACGTCGCCGATCCCGGCCTGCACATCGGTGACCGGGTGCGCATCGTGCCCAACCATGCCTGTGGCGTCCCCAACATGCACGACGAGCTAGTCGCGATCGATGGAGAACGGGTCGTGGACACATGGCGGGTGATCGCCCGCGGCCGGGTCCGATGAGCGGCCACCGGGTCCCGGTCATCGGACCGTGGCAACGACCCCAGCGGTCATCAGACATGGCGCAGCAGGAGTGGGGGAGGGTCGGGTGACCGACTTCGGGGTCGCGGTCGTGGGCACGGGGGGCGTTGCGGCGCTCCATCTCGCGGCGTTGCAGCATGTGGCAGGCGTCCGGCTCGCGGGTGTCTGCGACATCGATGCGGGGAGGGCCCAGGCGGCGGCGCAGGGCGGCGGCGAGGGCATCCCCTGGACCACCTCGCTGGATGCCTGCCTCGCCTGGCCCGACGTGGACGGGGTCATCGTGTGCACCCCCAATGACACCCACACGGACGTCGGACTGGCCGTGCTCCGTTCCGGACGCCACCTGCTGATGGAGAAGCCCATCGCGCTCGACCTCCACGGTGCGGACCTGCTCATCGAGGCGGCTGATGCAGCGGGTCTGACCCTGATGCCCGGCCAGAGCCAGCGCTTCTATGACACCAACCGGGCCATCATGGCCGCGGTCCAACGGGGCGACGTCGGCCGTCCCAGCTACGCCCGGGTCTCCTTCCTGGCTGGCTGGATCTGGGGCGGCTGGGGGTCGTGGGTGCTGGATCCGGCGCGATCTGGCGGGCACGTGCTGCACAACGGCATCCATGGCATCGACCTCGCCAGCTGGTGGCTGGGCGCTCGACCGGTAGAGGTCCTGGCGCGTGCCAGCCACCAGACCTCGGCCGCCCTGGATATCGCCGACCACTTCACGGTGCACGTCCGCTATGACTCCGGTGCGGTTGCGGTCATCGAGATCAGCCGCGGTCTGCGCCCCAGGTCGGGCAGCATCCGGGAGCTGGCGGTGGCGGGCGACCGGGGTGTGGTCCGCCAGTCCATCGGCGACGCCGGCGGCGTGCTGGTGAACGAATCCGGGAGCTCGCTGCTCGGCTTCGACGGTCAGGAGGGATTCGACCGCGAGGTCGCAGCCTGGGTCGCCGCATCGCGCGACGGCACGCCGCCACCGGTGACCGCGCAGGACGGCCGCACGGCCCTCGCCGCGTCGCTCGCTGGTGAACGGTCCATCGTCACGGGCCGCATGGTCCGGGTCGGGGGTGGCCGGTGAGCTCTGACCTGTTGGTCCTGGGCCACGTGCCCTGGACGCCCATCGGGCAGGCCTGCGGGGCCGTGCCGGGCGTGCGGCTGGGGGCAGCAGGTGAGCTGGCCGGCCACCGCGCAGCATCCCGGAAGCCGACCGGCATCGTGGTCGGGCCGGGCGACGATCCGCAGCGGTCGGCCCGGCTGGCCGCGGCCGTTGGCGTGCCGGTGCTCATCGAGCCCGTCGGTGCACTGACCGCTGCGGACATCACGGAGTTGCTGGCGACCGCGGAGATGAGTGGCGCCAGCCTGTTCGCCGGCTTCCGACGCCGGTTCGAGCCGGACGTCCGCTGGTCGCGCGGCACCGTTGCCGCCGGCGGTATCGGGCTGACCTGGGGCGTCCATGCCGAGGTGTTGCGCAGCCGGGCTGCCGACCCTGTGACGGAGGCTCTCGACCTCCTTGACACACTGTCACTGATCTCAGGCTGCGTGCCGACCTCGATCAGCCGCTTCGACCGGGGCCGTGGTGCGCCTGTGGTGCTGAACGTGCTGCTCGACCATGGCACGTCCGGACACGTCGTGGTGCGTGCCGCGGAAGGCGAGCTGCCGAGCGGTCCCGAGCTGGGCACATTCCGGGTCATGGGCTCGCACGGCACCGTGGCCGGCGACCTGGACCTGCCGGGCCAGACCCTGACCATCGATGGCAGCGTGAGCCACGAACGTGTCGGTGCGGACGGCGCGACACGGCTCGTGGCGGCGTTCCTCGCCCTCGCCGCGGGGGCACCTGGGCCGCGACCGGTCGAGCTGCGCGGGGCCATCCGCGATATCGGGCTGCTGGCGACGGTGTCGCGCCGCGGAAGGGGGAGTCGATGAGGTTGGTGGCATTCCGGGGGCCCGGATCGGGGACCCGGCTGGGCGCGGTCGTGACCCGTGGCGACGAGACCGGCGTCATCGACCTGCGGGCTGCCGATGCGACCCTGCCCACGGACGTGTTGACCCTGCTCGAGTCCGGGCCCGCGGCGATGGAGCGGGCTCGCGCCGTCGTGGCGGAGGGCCGTGCTCCGCTGGTGGACGGGGTGCGACTCCTGGCGCCCTTGGCTCGCCCGCCCAAGCTGTTGGCCGCCGCGTCCAACTACCAGTCCCACATCACCGAGAGTGGCCTGCCGGAAGTCGACAAGGCGCGCATCGTGCCCAAGCTGTTCCTCAAGCCGTCGAGCTCCATCGTCGGTCCGGACGTGCCGCTGGTGCTGCCTTCGGTCAGCGATTCGGTAGACTGGGAGCTGGAGCTGGCCGCGGTCATCGGCACTCGCTGCCGTGACGTGTCGCTGGACTCGGCGCTCGAGGTCGTGGCGGGCTACACCATCATCAACGACATCTCGGCACGTTCCATGAGCTGGGGCCTGCCCGACCGTGAGCCGAACGCGTGGAACGACTTCTTTGACTGGCTCAACGGCAAGTGGGTCGACGGCTTCGCGCCACTCGGGCCATGGTTCGTGACCGCCGACGAGATCCCGAACCCACAGGCGCTCGAGCTCGAGCTGCGCGTCAATGACGAGCTGCGGCAGCACGCGAACACGAGCCAGATGATCTTTGGCGTTGCCGAGCTGGTGTCCTTCGCGTCGCGTTTCATGACCCTTGAGCCGGGCGACATGTTCGCGACCGGGACCCCGGCGGGCGTGGGGGCGACCACACGCACCTATCTGGTGCCGGGGGACGTGATGACCGGCACCATCGAGGGACTCGGCTCCCTGACTACGCCGGTCGTGGCCGGGCGTGCCGGCTAGCAGGCATCGGCGGTCATGAGCGCCATCACGCTGGTGGTGGTCGGCGGCTCCGTCATCGACGGCACCGGCGCGCCGCGACGCTCGGCGGACGTGGCCATCGCCGACGGGCGGGTGGCGGCCGTCGGGGACCTATCCGCCGTGGACGCCCCCCGGCTCGATGCCACAGGGATGGTCGTGGCGCCTGGTTTCGTGGACCTCCATGGCCACTCAGACCTGACCCTGCTGTCCGACGGCCGGGCACGCAGCGCGGTCGCCCAGGGCATCACCACCCAGGTCGTCGGCAACTGCGGCATCGGTCCGGCCCCGGCGCCACTCGACCAGGCCGTGGCGATCCGACGTGCCATCGCGCTCATCGACCTGGACCCCGACGTGCCATGGGCCTGGACCACCATGGCTGCCTACCGGGCCGCACTCAGTGGTGCCCGGCCGGCGCTGAACGTGGCGACCCTTGCGGGGCACCTGGCACTCCGGATCGCCGTTGCGGGGGAGCGTGGCGGCACGCTGGTCACCTCGGAGATCGCTGCGCTGGAGGCGTACGCGGACGCATCGCTCGACGAGGGTGCCGTGGGCATCTCCACGGGCCTGATGTACCCGCCGGCCCGGTCCGCCGATCGTGCCGAGCTGGCGGCACTCGGTCGGGCCGTGAGGCGCCACGACGCCCTGTTCGCGGTCCACATGCGGGACTACGGTGATGCCCTGCTGCCGGCGGTGGATGAAGCGCTGGGTATCGCGCGCGATACCGGCTGTCGGCTCCAGATCAGCCATCTCGCCGTGGCCGGTCGACGCAACTGGGGGTCGGTCGCGCGCGCCCTCGAGCGGGTCGATGCGTGTCGCGCCGACGGCTTCGATGTCGGCGTGGACATCTACCCCTACCTCGCGGGCAGCGCCAACCTGTCGCAGCTGTTGCCGGGTTGGGCACAGGAGGGTGGCTCGCTGGCCATCACCGAGCGACTTGCCGACCCTGCGGTCCGCCGGCGGATCCGCGAGGAGTGGCGATCGACCCTCCATCTCGGCTGGGACGAGATCCGTGTCTCGCTGGTCGATGACGAGCTGCGTGATGCCGTCCTTGGGCGGACCATCGAGGAAGCCGGGGGCGTGCTTGGTCTGGCACCCGAAGCAGCGGCCCTGGAGCTCATCGCGCGGACCGCGGACAGAGTCCAGATGGTCGCGTTCGGGCGCTCCGAGACAGACTTGCTGGCGGTACTGGGACACCCCTCCGCGGTCATCGGCTCCGACGGTCTGGCGCTCGATCCTGATGGTGCCACCGGCATCGGCCGGCCGCACCCCCGCTCCTACGGTTGCTACCCGCGGCTCCTGGGGGAGATGGTGCGCGAACAAGGCACGCTCAGCCTCGAGCGTGCCATCGCGATGTCCACGTCGGGGCCCGCCGACCGGGTCCGGCTGGCCGACCGAGGCCGTATCGCGGCGGGCGCCGCTGCGGATCTCGTGCTATTCGACGCCGACCGGGTCATCGACGGCAACAGTTTCGAGCAGCCTGCCTGCTTCCCGCTGGGTATCGAGCACGTGCTTGTCAACGGTGTGCCGGTCATCCGCAACGGCATCCAGATGGACACCGCTCGCCCGGGCCGGGTGCTCTCGCCCGGGTAGACACACACGCCCACGCAGCGGATGCCCGACGCCTGGCAGGTCCCCGATCCGAGGGCATGGCCCGGATCGATCTCGGGTCTCGCCCGATCGCCCGGCAGTGGCCGGCCAGCACCTCCAGCCTGGCTCGGAAGACGTCCGTGGAGGCCATGGGTGCCCACCCCTGCCACAGGTCGGCATGCCGTGCTGCCCCGCGCCGACCCACCCGCTCCCCGCTGGAACCCACGATGCAGGGCACATGCGCCTGGATCGGTGGGGGAGCGTGACGGACGCCCGTGACTCGGTAACGTGGGGACTCGGGGTGCACCGGTCCGCTCGGTGATCCGTCAGCTCCCGGTCCTGCCATGCGGCGCCGAGACCCAGCATCGCTCGACCACTGCTCTGAAGCACATGTACGCCCCAGAGCCAGTCCGCGGAGTGGCTCACCAGTCGCTCCGGCTGGCGGCCCGCGGGAGCCACGTGGCGGGCACGACGATGTCTCGCGGGATGTCACGGATGTCGGCGATATCCGCCATGGCCGCATCCTCCGCGAGCTCCCGGACCAGGCGCGCCAGCACCCGCCGGGCCCCGTCCGAGCCACCCAGCGCCAGTCCCCACTGCGTCGGCCGCGCGATCATGACGCCACGCGCGCCGAGGCCGAGGGCGATCAGGGCATGGCCGCCGCGCCGGATGCCTCCATCGACATACACCTCGCTGCGGCCGTCGACCGCGGCGACACAGTCCGGGAGTGCCATCGCCGAGGGCATCGAGCCCTCGAGCGTGCGGCCACCGTGGTTGCTGACCACGATGCCCCCGAAGCCTCGGCTGGCGGCCTCTGCGGCATCCGCCGGGTGCAGGACACCCTTGAGCACGACCGGTACACCGCAGGTCGCAGCCAGCCGTTCCGCCCAGGCCCAATCCAGGTGGCGCAGCACGGGCTCGTGGCCGGAGTGATGCGCGAACACGATGCGCTCACTCGTGAAGCCACCGACGGGCCGGGCACTCGCATCAGCGTCCGAGGTGACATCGATGGTCAGGACGATGGCCCGCACCCCGGCCGCCACGGCGCGGGCCACCAGTGCGCCGGTGAATCCGGCGTCCTCGAATGGATACAGCTGGAACCAGAGGTCGATGCCGGGCACGGCGGCAAGCTCCTCGACGGGCGTCATGCTGCTGGTCGAGAGCACCATCGTGCCGCCCAGGGCAGCCACGGCGCGGGCGATGCCCAGCTCTCCGTCGGGGTGCGCCAGGCGCTGGACGGCAGAGGGTCCCACGATGATGGGATGGGCCACCTCCCGACCCAGGAACGAGGTCGCGATGGATGCGTCCCAGCTGCCAGTGAGGCGACGCGGCCGGAGCCACCACGCATCCCAGGCTGCCTCGTTCTCGTGCAGCGTCCGCTCGTCGCGGGCGCCGGTCACGAAGTAGCCCCAGGCATCGGGGCCCATCGCCTCGGCCGCCGCGGCTTCCAGGTCCGCTATGGGTGCCAGGTCGAGGTCCGGCGACATCACGGCCGCGCATCCGGGTTGACCGCGTTCCGGGGACGACCGCCGTCGAGCACCCGCAGAGCCTCGTCTGCGCACAGCAGCGCCAGCTCGCGGCGTGCCTCCACGGAGTACCACGCCACATGTGCCGTCACCAGCACGTTCGGCCGTGACAGGATCGGCCGGTCGAGATCCGGCGTCGGCTCGTCCTCCAGCACGTCGATGCCGGCCGCCGATACATGGCCCGACACGATGGCGTCGTCGAGCGCGTCGAGATCCACCAAGCCGCCGCGGCTGGTGTTGACGATGACCACCCCCGGCTGAGTGGTAGCCAGCCGGACCGCGTCCACGAGGTGGTAGGTCGCTTCGGTGAGCGGGCAGTGGAGGGTGATGGCATCTGCGCGCCGGAAGAGTCCGTCAAGGCTGACCGGTTCCGCGCCGCGTTCGCGGATGACTTCGTCCGGCAGCATCGCGTCGTAGCCGATGACCTGCCACCCGAACGCGCTCGCACGCTGCACGACCTGGGAGCCGATGCGGCCCATGCCCACCACGCCCAGGACCCGTTCCGACGGGCGATGGACCGGCGGCAGCAGGTCATAAGCCAGGAATCGGCCGGCGCTGCGCCATGCGCCCGCGAGCGCATCCAGGCGCCGCGCGGCGGCCATCAGCAACAACACCGTGTGATCCGCGACCTCTGCCACGCAGTAGTCGGGCACGTTGGCGACCCAGATGCCGCGACGGCTGGCGGCGGCGACGTCGATGAGGTCGTAGCCGATGCCGGCCCGGATGATGAGCCGCGCGTGGTCCAGGTGACCGATCTCCGCCTCGCGCAGCGCCAGCGTGCCGTCGATGATGACGCTGGCGTCAGCGGCGGCGAGGGCCGCGTCCGAGGGGCTCGTGCCATCGGGCAGCACGATCACGTCCACGGCGTGCTCGCGGAGCCGGTCGATGCCCGGCTGCAGCAGCTGCCGTGAATCGGTCACGACCACGCGGCGGGCGAGTGTCTGGGTGTCGATCATGGGACCTCCGGAGACGGACGGATGCGTTGGGCCACGAGTGTGCCCGCTGCCGGCGACACCAGCGCGTCGTTGACGCTCACCGTTTCGCATTGTAGATTGTCGACAATGCCCGTAACGTGCCGTCGGTCCCACCCGCGATGCCCCGGCCGCGCAACGGTCGTCCGGGTATGACGACACGACCCGTGACCCGATCGCGAGCGATCAGCGATGTCGCCGCCATGCTCATGCCCGGCGGCGTCAGTTCCAGCCTTCGGGCGATGCAGCCCGGGCGTGTCTTCGTCCGGGCTCGAGGCAGCCGCCTCTGGGATGCGGACGGCAACGAGTACGTGGACTACCACGCGGCGTTCGGGCCCATCATCCTGGGGCACGCCGACGCCGGGGTGCGGGAAGCGGCCATGGAAGCCATCGACATGGTGGACATCGTCGGCCTCGGGTCGACAGAGCTCGAGGTCGAGCTGGCCCAGGCGATCCAGCGCCACGTCCCCTCGGCGGAGCAGGTCCTGTTCGCGAACTCCGGATCGGAGGCCACCTTCCATGCCATCCGGGTGTCGCGCGCCGCGACCGGGCGGCGGCTGCTCGTCAAGTTCCAGGGTTGCTATCACGGCTGGCACGACTACGCGTCGGCGAACGTCATCAGTCGCCCGGAGCGGATGGGATCCATCGACCCGACCTCGGCGGGCATCCTGCCCCAGGCCCTGGAGTGGCTGGAGGTGCTGCCCTTCAATGACGTCGAGGCGCTCGAGGGCCTGATGGCCAGCAAGGGTGACGAGGTGGCGGCCGTCATCCTGGAACCCGTCATCCACACCATCGGCTGCGTCATCCCAACACCTGAGTTCCTGGCCGCCGTCCGGCGGACCACCATGGAGCATGGCTCGGTGCTCATCTTCGATGAGGTCGTGACCGGCTTCCGGCATCACCTCGGCGGGTACCAGGCGATCGCGGGTATCCGACCCGACCTGACGACGTTCGCCAAGGCCATCGCCAATGGCTATCCGCTGGCCGTCGTGTGCGGTCGCGCGGACCTGATGGCCAACTTCAACACGCTCCCCGGCGGCACTGTCATGTTCGGCGGCACGTACAACGGCAACCCCTTGTCCGTGGCCGCAGCGCTGGCGACCATCGCGCGTCTCGAGGCCGGCGACGGGGCCATCCATCGCTACCTGTTCGAGCTGGGTGACCGGATGCGTACCGGGCTCCAGGGGATCGTCGACCGCCTGGGTATCCCCGCGAGGGCGACCAACCTGGGCTCCATCTTCGTGCTCTACTTCACCGACCGCGACGTACGCTCATACGACGACGCCCTGACCAGCGACCCGGACGCGTACGTGGCATTCCATCGGGGCATGACCGAACGCGGCTTCCTCATGCCCGCCATGAACCTCAAGCGCAACCACCTCACCGCCGCACATACCGTGGAGGACGTCGACCGGACCCTGGGTGCCGCAGAGGACGTGCTGACCCAGATCGCGGCCAGTCGCCCGCGACCGCACGAGCGCGCGGGTCTGCTGCGGACCGCGCCGGGTGTCGCATGACCGAGCCGGCGGCCATCGCGACCAGCCCCGCGGTGGGTGTGCCGAGGGTGGTGTTCTATGATCCCATCCGTTCGGACTGGAGCTATGCCATCGAGCGCTCCGTGCTGGAGCCCGAGGGCGTGGAGCTGGTCATCCCCGCGGATGACGCTGCGGCGGAGCAACTCATCGAGGACGCGGACGTCGTGATCGTGACCGGCATCGGCCGGCTGGGTGCCACCCAGATCGGCCGCCTCCGGAATGCCGTCGGTCTGCTGTGCTACAGCATCGGCATGGACCAGGTCGATGCCGATGCGGCGGAGAGCGCCGGGATCCCGGTCCGGAACGTTCCCGGCTACTGCGCCGACGAGGTCGCAGATCATGCCCTGACGTTGTTGCTCGCAGCCTGGCGGCGCCTCATCCCCATCGTGGACGACACCCACCGCCTGGGCTGGCCTGCGACACAGGCGGGGCCGGACGTCCGGGCGATCCGGCGTATCCGGGGCACGACCCTGGGCATCCTGGGCGCGGGCCGTATCGGCACCCGGGTCGGCACCCGGGCGCGCGCATTCGGCATGCGCACCATCGCCGCGGATCCGTGGAGCGCGGGCTCGGATGACCTGCCCGTGCTGCCCCTCGTGGACGTGCTTGCGCAGGCAGACGGCCTGGTATGTTGCGCGGCACTCACCCCGGAGTCTCGGGGCGTCCTGGACGCGTCGGCCCTCGCGGGCGTGAAACCGGGCCTCATCCTCGTGAACGTTGCGCGCGGCGGGTTGGTCGACGAAGCGGCGCTTGCGGCTGCCCTGGCAGACGGCCGCATCGCCTTCGCCGCGCTGGATGTTCGGGACCCGGAGCCGCCAGGCGCGATCCGCGACCGGCTCGCTGGCGTGCGCAATGTCCTGGAGACGCCGCACATCGGCGCGTCCTCCCAGGAAGCCGTGCTGGACCTGCACCGCGAGGCCGCCGAGACATGCCTGGAGATGCTTCGCGCAGCGGGACGGCTCGACCCGATGAGCGCCTGACCGAACGACCTGATCCCGGATATCGACAAGAGCCCGACGCCGAGGCGCCGGATCCGCACGGAGGGAGACGTCACGCATGGTCGACGAGTTGCTTGCCCGGATCGCACCCAGGGACTACGCGCAGGTGGGCCGATTGGTGCTGCCCGATCCTGTCGTGGCCTGGATCGAGTCCGGCCAGGCGGCTCCATGCGACAACGAGGCGGCCTTTGGGCGCTGGCGTCTGCTGCCCCGGATGATGCGCGGCGTGGCCGACGTGTCCACCGCGACGACCATCCTCGGCAGCCCGGTCGCGGCGCCCATCGGGGTCGCGCCCATCGGTGTGCAGGGCGCCTTGCATCCCGACGGTGAGCGGGCGATGGCGCAGGGCGTGGCAGCCGCCCACAGCCTGTGCATCATCGCTGTCAACTCCGTCAACCCCATCGCTGCGGTCGCCGCCGCCGCACCGGACGCAGCCCTGTGGTTCCAGCTCTACAACTGGCCCGACCGCGCCGCACTGGGTGCGGTCATCGATGAGGCGCAGGCCGCCGGCGTACGGGCCATCGTGCCCCTCGTCAACACGCCCGTGATGTATCCCCACGTGCCCGGGTCGGTCGGTTTCCGGGTGCCCGCCGGTATGGAGCTGGCGCATGGTGCCGCGCGTCACGGCTTCGATGCCAGCCTTGACTGGGGCTACATCGAGTGGCTCGCGTCCCGCACCAGCCTGCCTATCGTGCCCAAGGGCATCCTCCACCCCGACGATGCCCGTCACGCCCTGGATGCCGGCGCCCGGGCGATCCTGGTCTCCAACCACGGCGGCAGGCAGGTGCCGCGCTCGGTCGCGACCCTGGACGCCCTGCCGGCCATCGTGGCCGAGGTCGGCGACCGGGCCGAGGTGTATCTCGATGGCGGTGTCCGGTCAGGCACCGACGTGCTCGTCGCCCTCGCGTTGGGGGCGCGAGCCGTGTTCGTGGCGCGGCCCGTGGCCTGGGGGCTGGGGGTTGGTGGCGTGACCGGGGTGAGTCGCACCCTGACCACGCTCGGTTCGGAGCTGTCGAGGGAGATGGCGATGTGCGGTGCGCGGTCTCTGGACGAGTTGACGTCGGAGCTGCTGGTGCGGGCCGGCTGAGGTGGTCGAGCGTATCCGGGTCCGAAACGTCTACCCGCTCGCGGCTGCCGACCGAGGGCTCCTGGAGCGCGTCGATTCCCGCCTGGAGTTCGTGCACGAGGGCGAGGACACCCCTGCGTGGGCGGCATCCCTCCGTGATTCGGATGTCCAGGTCATCATCGGCAGCTACCCGCCGCCGGATCTCGAGGCGACACCCCGGCTGCGCTGGCTCGTCACGGCGGGTGCAGGCGTCGACTATCTGGTGCCCACGGACCCCTGGGGCAATGGCCTGACGGTCACCAATGGCAGCGGCTTGCACGCGGTCCACATCGCGGAGTACGTCCTGGGCGCCGCGCTCTTCGCTCGGCAGCGCGTCGCGGCCCGACTGGTCGATCATGTCGCGCATCGCTGGGCATCGGACACGGACCGCATGTCCGTTGCCGGCCAGCGTCTGCGCGGCACCACCGCTGCCATCATCGGCTACGGCAGCATCGGCCGGGAGGTGGCCCGCCTGCTGCACGCGTTCGGGGTGCGCATCCTGGCGCTCAAGGCGAACCCGCACGAGCGCATCGACACGGGCTGGCGGGAGGTCGGCACGGGCGACATCGAGGGCCTGCTGCCGGCACGGTTCGCGGGCCCCAACGAGCTGCTGGACGTGGTCGCGCAAGCAGACCTGGTCGTCCTCACGCTGCCCGGCACGCTTCGGACCGCGGGCCTGGTGGATGCGCAGGTGCTGGCCGCCATGCGGCCCGATGCGTGGCTCGTGAACGTCGGGCGCGGATCCCTGGTCGATGAGTCCGCGCTCGCCGCGGCCCTCCGAGCGGGACGCATCGGCGGCGCCGTCCTGGACGTGACCGTGGCAGAGCCGCTGCCGCCCGAGAGTCCCTTGTGGGACCTGCCGGACTGCCTCGTGACCGCCCACATCTCGGGTACCGGCGACCTCGACGAGCTGTGGCACCAGAGTGCCCTGCTGTTCGCGGAGAACCTGCGACGTGATCTCGTCGGCGAGACCCTGCTCAACATCACATCAGGTGCCACAGGCTACTGACGGCCATCAGAGGAAGGGGAATCGGGATGCGGGTCACCGACGTCCGGACACTGCTGTTGACGGCGCCCTGGACGGGCGATCCCGCGTGGACGACCGACGGCAACGCGGCCTTCACGACCGAGGGCGAATTCCGGCGCTCGAGCGCGATCGTGGTCGTGGACACGGACGATGGCATCGTGGGCATCGGCGAGACCGTCATGGGCTACTTCTGCGCGGAGGCCGTGCCGCCCATCGTGGAGGCCTTCACGGCGCCGCTGCTCGACCGCTCCCTTGGCCTTGACCCGCGCTTCCCGGCACGCTGTTTCGACGAGCTCGCCCAGCGCAGCCTGTGGTGGGCGCGGACGGGGCTCGGGCTGTCGGTGCTCTCCGCGGTCGACATCGCGCTGTGGGACATCGCTGGCCAGGCGGCGGGTCTGCCGATCCATGCGCTGTTGGGTGGCGCTGCTCACGGTCGCCTGCTTGCCTACGCCTCGGGCGGCACAGGCAACTGGCCGGTCGAGGCGACCGTCGAGCAGGCCCGGCGCTACGT
The DNA here is from genome assembly GCA_038329515.1 of Candidatus Limnocylindrales bacterium. Classification (GTDB taxonomy): domain Bacteria; phylum Chloroflexota; class Limnocylindria; order Limnocylindrales; family CSP1-4; genus JAFMJV01. The sequence goes on from JBBQNA010000009.1 coordinate 16,017, forward strand.
GGACCGAGGGTTCCGGGCACTGAAGCTGGGAACGGGCTTCAGTGGCCGGCCAGGCACGTTGGCACGCGGCTCGGTGCCGCCGCCATACGGGACCTGGCACGCTCCCACGACGGCGCTTCGGATCCGTGATGAACAGGACAAGTTCTCGGCGCTCCGTTCGGCCTTCGGGTCCGGCATCGAGCTCGCGGTGGACTCTCACGCTGTCCAGGTGCGCGAGCCCTGGTCCCGACGTACTGCGCTGGACCTGGCCCACGCGATGGAGCCCTTCGACCTCATGTTCTACGAAGAGCCGCTGCGCTATGACGACGCGGAGGGGTATGCCGAGCTTCGGCGTTCGACGCGCATCCCCATCGCGGGTGGTGAGTGCCTGACAGGGGTGGAGGAGTTTCGGGACTGGATCAACGCAGGCGCCCTTGACCTTGCCCAGCCCGACGTCGCTCACGTCGGTGGCATCACGGTCGGGCACCGGGTCGCCCGGTTCGCCGAGATCAACAAGGTCGGGCTGCTGGTCCACACGGGGGCGTCCATCGGCCCCGGCTGGATGGCCAATCTCCACCTCGCCTTCGCCAGCTCCAACGCGCGTGCGGTCGAGGTGGCCCTGGCACCAGACAACGTGCGAGCCCATCTGCTGCAGGAGCCTCTGACCCTCCACGACGGCGACCTGTTGCCACCGACAGCGCCGGGCCTCGGGGTCAAGCTGCCGCCCGACCTGCTGGAGCGCTTCCCGTACAGGTCCGGCCAAGGCGAGGTCGCCTAGATGAGCAGGCAGCCGTTGGGCGTCGGCATCCTGGGTTCCGGCAACATGGCGATGGTGTACGCGGACGCGCTCGCGACCCAGGTAGACGGTGCGCGACTGGTCATGGTCGCGCTCGGCAGCCGGGCCCCCGGCCTCGCCGACGAGCACGGTGTGGCAGCGGCAGCGGATGCTGCTGCACTGCTGGCGCGCCCCGACGTGGACATCGTGGTCATCGCCACCCCCCACTCGACGCATCGTGCGCTGGCTCTCGCGGCTGCTGCCGCGGGCAAGCACGTCTACCTCGAGAAGCCCATGGCACTGGACGTGGCGGAGTGCGATGCGATCATCGACGCGTGCGCGACGGCGGGCGTCCGGCTGACGGTCGCCAAGCAGACTCGGCATATGCAGATGTCGATGCGGGCCCGTGAGCTCATCGATGCGGGCCACATCGGCGAGGTCCGTGTGGTGCGCGCCACCAGCCCTGCGTCCGGCTTCGAATTGCCACCTGGCCACTGGCTGAACGACCCACAGGAGGGAGACCTGTTCCTGGACTGGGGTTCGCACGCCTGCGACTCGTTCCGCTGGTTCACCGGATCGGAGCCCGAGCGCATCTACGCCGACTACGCAGACTTCGGTGATACCGGCTACCGATGGCCGACCGGCCTCGTCCAGGTACGCATGACGAACGGCGCGATCTGCCAGGCCTTCATGGCCTACCAGGTCGCAGAGCCGGGGCTCGGGTCGGGATCCAACACGCAGTATCAGATCATCGGGGCTGAGGGCACCATCGAGTGGGATCTCGACCAGATCCGGGTGGCCAGGGACGGCCACTGGCGGACGGAGTGGCAGCTCGAGACTTGGCTGACACCATGGCAGCCTCGTCACGCGCGTCGCATCGGCAACACCGCCCGTCAGGTCCAGGGCTTCGTGGATGCCATCCGGACCGGGGGTAAGACGCCTGTCAGCGGTCGCGATGGACGGACCGCGATCGCCATGGCGAGTGCCGCCTCGCGCTCGGCCCAGACCCATGAGGTGGTGGTCATGGCCGCCCCGGAGCGATCGTGATGCGCTCGATCGCGGACCACGTGGGCACGCATCGAGCAGTCGGTCTGCGGTCCCCGTGGCGTCTGGACAGGACCGGCCGGGTCGCAGCGACCGAGCGTGCATCCGTCACCCACCCGCCACCGGCGACAGCGTTGACGGCCTCCGGCCGCCCGCCTATCATCCCGCCTGTCGAACGTATATTGTCGACAATCACTCGTAGCCACCGTTCGACGCCGCAGAGGGTGTGGGCCTGCATCAGGGAGAGCGTCCCGCGTGACCGCCGTGACCAGAGGGATACGCGCGATACCCGGCAGGATGGCCGGGCGTGTGGACCGACTCAGCGACAACGCCTTCGGGCTGCTGTCGTTCCTGCCTGGCGGCCTGCTCGTGTTCCTGTTCGTGCTGCCACCCATCATCGCCGTTGCAGCCATGAGCTTTCTGCGCATCGAGCTGCTCAAGGACGACATCATCCGGTTCGTGGGCCTCGACAACTTCCTGGTCCGGATGCCTCGCGACTCGGCCTTCCTGGAGGCGATCCCCAGGACCATCATCCTTGCCGCGGGCGTGACCATCGCGACCGTGCCGCTCGCGCTCGGAACAGCGGTGCTCCTCGCCCGGACGTTCCGTGGCTCGCGCATCATCGGCATCGCCGTGCTGCTGCCCTGGGCCGTGGCACCCGTGGTCACGGGCCTCTACTGGAAGTTCATCTTCAACTCGCAGTTCGGGCTGGCGACCGCGGTCGCGAATGCCCTCGGGCTTGCCAACGGCCCCGTGAAGTGGTTGGAGTCATCCACGAGCGCCATGCTCGTGGCCATCGTGGCCACTGCCTGGCGGATGGTGCCGCTCATGGCACTGCTGCTCCTGGGTGCCCTGCGGACGGTGCCCGAAGCGCAATACCGGGCAGCGCGCATGGACGGTGCCACCGCCTGGCAGACGTTCCGCTACGTCACCCTCCCAGCCATCGGCCCGACCCTCGCGGTCGTGAGCATCATGACCGTCATCCTGTCGCTGCAGATGATCGACATCCTGTTCACGCTCACCGGCGGCGGGCCGGGCACCTCGACCACGGTCATCACATACCACATCTACCGGAACACGATCGGCAGCCTCAGCTTTGGCTATTCGTCCGCGCTGGCGGTCGTGCTGTTCCTCATCATCCTCGCCTGCAGCGGGCTGTTGCTTGCGGTCCGGTATCGGCGTGCCCCACCACCGATGGTCGTGGAGGACGAGGACGAACTGCTGCAGGCGAGGTTGCACGTGGGCCGTGTCCCGGGCGCCACGGCAGCGTTCCTGGCCCTGCCCCGGATGACCCCATATCGACGGCGCGTGCGGGTCCCTCGGGTGGTTGGCAAGGTCGTGGTCGGGGCGGCGACGGTGCTGCTCATCACGTGGCTCGTGGGTCCCATCATCTGGGTCGCCATCACGAGCGTCCAGCCCGAGTACGCCGTGACCCAGCTGCCGCCTCAGCTCACCGTCGACCTGCGCCTGTCCAACTTCACGGACCTGCTATCGCGGCCCGATTGGCAGGCCTCCATCGTGGTCAGCCTCGTGGTGGTCAGCCTGGTGACGTTGTTCACGCTGCTGTTGTCGGCGTTGGCTGCGTATCCCCTGGCGCGCTACTCGCTGCCCGGTTCCCGGGTCGTGATGGTCCTGCTGCTGTTCACGCAGATGATCCCCGCCGTGGTCGTCGCTATCCCCATCCTGCTCATCTTCCGGTTCCTGGGGCTCAAGGACACCATCCTTGCCTTGGTCCTGGTCAATGTCGCGTTCTGGATCCCCCTCGTCGTGTGGCTGCTCCGAAACGTCTTCCAGGAGGTGCCCCGGGCACTCGAGTCGGCGGCTCGCATCGACGGCTGCGGGCGTATCGGCACCCTGTTCCGGGTGGTCATCCCGGCGGCCTGGCCGGGTCTGTCGGCAACGGCCATCCTGCTGTTGGTCGGCACCTGGAACGAGTTCCTGTTCGCGGTGATCCTGGGAGACCGCAATGCGGTGACCGTGACGCGACTCATCGGGTTCGTGCAGGCGACCGTGGGCCCTGAGGGTCCGCCGCCATTCACGCTCGTCGCCGCAGCCGGAGTCACGGCGTTCCTGCCGTGCCTGGTGCTGGTCATCGTGTTCTACCGGCGCCTGATGGCCGGCCTGAGCCAGGGGTATGTCAAGGGATGAGGAGGTGAGCTGCGGATAGCTGGGATGGGTCGAGACCAACGGCGAGACAAGACCAACGAAGGATGGTGGACCGTGAGTGATCGCGACAGGATCGAGCAGGACATGCTCCGCCGGCAGCTGAGCCGGCGGACTCTGCTCAAGGCAGGTGCGGCGGCGCCCTTCGGGGCAGCCATGCTGTCTGCCCTGGGTGGACGAGTCGGGGCGCAGAGCCCTGCAGCAGGGTCGGGCGGACCAGCGCCCGACTTCAGCGGCGTGACGCTCCAGGTGTGGAGCGGTGGCACGACCGGACCGCCCGCCGAGAAGGCGGCCGCCGAATGGGGCGCCCTGACCGGCGGCACCGCCATCATCACCGTGGTGCCATTCGCGGAACGGGCACTCAAGTTCGCGGGCCTGATCGTGGCCCAGGATTCGGCAGTGGACCTGCTGTACACCTCCGGCCAGTTCGCCGGCCAGTTCGGCGACCGGCTGTACATGGACCTGGATGACCCGGCCCTGGGCATCGACACGAGCATCTTCGTGCCGGCGACCCTGCCCGTGCTCAGCGCAGACGGTGGGCTGCGGGCACTCCCGCTGCACTCCGAGATGGAACTCTATATCTACAACAAGACCATGTTCGAGGCCGCCGGGTTGGATCCCGACGCGCCACCCACGACGTGGGACGAGTTGTACGCGGCCTCCGCGGGGCTGACCGACGGCAGCCGCTACCCGGCGGCGATGGCCTGGGGCGGTGCATATGCAGCGCCCATCTACCTCGTGTACCTCAACAGCATCGCGGGGGCCAAGCTGCTGTCCGACGATCGGACGCAGGTGCTGTTCGGCGACGAGAACGGACTCAAGGCCTTCCAGACCATCGAATCCGGCATGAAGGCCGGCTTCTTCGATCCCAACCTCGGGCCGGATGTCGAGGACTACGCGGTCGGCACGATGTTCAATAATGGCCAGACGGCGTCGATGATCAATTTCGCGGAGCTATGGGGTTATGCCACCGGTGGCGACTCGACGAACTTCCCGACCACGCTCCAGCCGGAGGAGGTCGGCGTCGCAAAGCTGCCGGGTATCACGGCGGGCACCAGCGGCAGCGTCAACGGCTTCGAGGGATTCGGCCTCAACCGATTCGGCGTCCAGCAAGCGGCGGCAATGAGCTTCCTGGAGTACCTCTCCACGCCGCCTTTCCAGGTCCAGATGAACCTCGCCAAGACGCTGCCGTCGTCCAACACGGCGGTGCTGGAGAGCCCCGAGATCCAGGCTGTCTACCCCATCGGAGTGGTGCTGGCCGCACAGGGCCAGGAAAACCTCGATCGCTACGCGGCGCCCTACGACTGGACGCCACCCGTGAACGAGGCGCTGGGCAAGATGTATCGGGGCGAGATCGGTGCCCAGGAGGCCCACGACACGGCAGTCGCCGGCGTCGAGGACATCGTCCTCCAGTACCTCGCGAGCTAGCTGTGGCGGACCGGACCTGGTCCGTCAACCACCGTTGACCACCGTCAGGCCGGGGCGTCCGTCCCGGCCTGACCGACCCAGGAGAGAGGCGTGAGCATGACCATCGGTTACGGCATCATCGGCACGGGCATGATGGGCTCGACCTACGCCGAGGCGATCCGGACGCAGGCCCCCAGTGCCCACCTCGTGGCCGTGACGGGCGGCTCACGTGCGGGGGCCCTGGCTGCCGAGTACAGCGTGCCGGCACTGCCCGATGCGGCGGCGCTACTCGCCCGCACCGACGTCGACGTCGTGGTCATCGCGACGCCGCACACCAGCCACCTGCCACTGGCGCTCGCAGCAGCGGCTGCCGGCAAGCACATCTACCTGGAAAAGCCGATGGCCTTGACCGTAGCCGAGTGCGACGAGATCCTGGCCGCCGCCGACGTGGCGGGCGTCACGGTCACCGTCGCGTCCCAGTCGCGCTACAACGACATCTCCATCCGCGCCAAGCAGCTCATTGACGACGGCACCGTGGGACGCATCACGATGTTTCGGGTGACCAGCCCGACCGTCGGCTGGGATGTGCCCGCGGACGGTTGGTTCGTGGACCCGAAGGAGGGCGGGGCGTATCTCGACTGGGGCCCGCATGGCTGCGACACCCTGCGCTGGTTCACGGGCTCGGAGGCAACCGTCGCCTTTGGCCTGTTCCAGAACTTCGGTGGCATCTCGGCCGTCGACCCGAGTGCCATGGTCACCTATGGCCTGTCGTCGGGCGCGATGGCGCAGTTGTGGATGAGCTACGAGATCCCCGCGCCAGGCCTCGGCTCCTACATGCAGTGGTTGTGTGTCGGCGAGCACGGCATGCTCGACTTCACCAGAGACGTACTCAAGGTCGGTCGTGGCACGGAATGGACGGTGGACCTGGAGCTGCCGGCCTGGGACTGGACGGTCGATCCCAAGGCGCCACGTCGCATCGGGCTCACGGCACGCCAGGTGGAAGGCTTCGCCCGGTCGTTGCTCGACGGCACGCCACTGGAGGTCACCGGCCGTGACGGTCGCGCGGCTATCGAGATGGTCGAGGCCGCCATTCGCTCGGACCGCACCCGCGCGGCCGTGGCGATCACCGGCTAGCGACGCGACGGCGTTCCCGGGCGTGCCACGCCCTCTCCGCGCGAGTCGTCAGCCGTCGATGGCCAGTCGCACGAAGTGGACAGCGGGTGCTCGGTCGGGACCCACGCCGAAGAACACCAGGCCGGCCATGCCATCGTCGAGCGCGATGGGCATCGGCTGGCCGAAGGTCCAGCCCCACATCGAGCCCCAGAGCCCGGCATCTGCCTCGCGGCGGTCGTGGATGGTGGCCAGTTCGCCGACCACCTCGCCGCTGGCCTCGTCGAAGATGACCAGCTCCTGGTCCGTGGGCCATGTGGCGCCACCGTCCGCCGACACACATGCCCGGATGCCCCGGGGCGCCGTCCGGCGTGCATAGGCCGCGAGCAGCCGACCGTCAGGCAGTGCGACGGTGTTGACGGGGCCGCCGATGATGCTGGTGTCGAGGTCGCCTGTCCAGGTGTGCCCGCCGTCCGCACTCCAGCCGACGCGTGCCGGCAGTGTCACGTCGGTCACCACGTCGTGCGCCCACACCAGGGACGCGATCCGGCCGTCCGCGAGCAGCGACACGCGCTGGTCATAGTGCGCGATCCGGCCAGTCGGGTCGTTGAGCATCGGCGGCATCTCGGGCCAGGTGCGGCCGTCGTCCGACGACAGCGCGGCCAGCGCGTGATAGCGCTCGAGCCAGCGCGGCATGTATGCCCGACCGTGACGCTCCAGGGGGAAGACCCACCGCTGACCGCCGACGTGCAGCGGCGGTCCACATGGGATCGCCCACTCATCGGGATGCCGACGGGCGTCGATGATCCGGGGCGCCTCCCAGCCATCCTCGAGGGTGCCCCGGACGATGACGGAGTCGGCGTCGGTGAGGCCTGCCGCTGCGTCGTCCCAGTCGGGTGCCCCAGGCTCCGTGATCCACATCCGGGCAGCGGTCAACAGCAGCGTGCCCGCGGCCGACGCGCCAAGATGTGGGCCTGCCAGGGCTGCCCGACCGGCCCGGGGATGCGCCGGCGGCAGCTCGCTCGCAGGCATGTTTGGCGTCGCTTCCAGCGGGGAGGGGATGCGCGTCCACGAGGCGCCGTCGTCGTCCGATCGGTACAGGGGCACCCCGCCGTCGGGGCTCATCCGCGCTGATCCCAACCGGAAGCCGCACAGCAGCACCGGCCGTCCGGCCCGGTCCGGCACCCGGCAGATCGTGGTCCCCGAGTACGACTCAGGCCGATGATTGGGATACGGATTGTGGTGGACCCGCTGGTGGTCGATGACCCGCACCGATGCCTCCGATCCCTGCATACGGGGTCCGTGCCTGCCACGGGCCCCTCAGGGGCTGATGATTGCATATTGTCGACGATCTGCGGAAGGTGCCGGCGGTCGCCGGGCTGCGACGACAGCCGTGTGGCTCAAGCGATGATGAGCTCGCCGCCGTGGATATCCACGTTGGTGCCCGTGATGTAGGTCGCTTCGTCCGAGAGCAGGAAGCTCACGAGCGCTGCGATCTCTGCTGGCTGCGCCAGGCGCTGGAGCGGGATCGACTGGCGGACGCGCTCCAGCCCGTCGGCATCGATACCACCGCGGACCATCGGCGTGTCCACGATGCCGGGCGAGATGGCGTTGACGGTGATGCCCACCGATGCCCATTCGCGCGCCAGGTGGCGGGTCAGGCCCAGGACACCCGCCTTTGCCGCTGTGTAGTGCGCCCCACCCAGGGTGGACGTGGCACGTCCGGCCATCGATGCCACATTGACGATGCGTCCGGCGCCACGCGCGACCATCGATGGCTGCACGGCCTGGCTACACAGGAACGTGCTGCGCAGGTTGGCGTTCACGACCAGATCCCATTCCTCGGGGCTGATGTCCACGACGCGAGTGGGCCGCAGGATGCCCGCGTTGTTGACCAGCAGGTCGATGCCCCCGAACGCCTCGATGGCCGCAGCCGTCATCGAACGCACCGATGCAGCGTCGGTCGCGTCCACCTGCAGCGCGAGCGCGCTGCCCCCGTCGGCGACGATGGTTGCGGCGACCTCACCGGCGGTCAGCGAGTCCAGGTCGGCGATGACCACGGCAGCGCCATCGGCGGCGAGCCGTTCCGCGATGGATCGCCCGATGCCTCGGGCGCCACCGGTGACGACCGCGACGCGGCCGGCGAAGCGGGAGCCGCCTTCAGCCACCGCCCGTACCGACCACCACGGTGCAGCTCCTGCGCAGGAAGGCGATCTCGAGTGAGACAGGCGTCTCGTCGGTGATGACGAACGATTGGGCGCAATCGCCGACGCGCCGTCCCCACTCGGTGATGATGCCCGCCTCGTCTGCGACCGTGGTCCATTCCGAGGCCTGGACGGCATACGCGCCGGGTGCCAGGACCGGGGGCAGTGGCACCGCCGGCGTGAGCCCACGGTCCGCGCCCTCGACCAGGCGCACACCCAGCACGCCACCGGGCAGCGCATCGCTGATGAGCATCACCAGGTAGCTGCAGCCACCAGCGTCATTGCAGGACAGCACGTACCCCGAGGCGAGGTCAAGCGTCGCACCAACGACCGGTGCGAGCGGGCTGGCCGCAGGATCGGGTGAGCCAGCAGGCCCTGGGATCGCGGACGGACCTTGGGCCTCCACGCTGCCGGCGACCAGCAGCATCGCCAGCGTGCTGGCGATGAGCACTCGCTTCAACAGAACCTCCTGGAGGGTGACCTCGACCCGGTCATCCCAGGGTGAGTGGCGGCCACGACGCAACGACGATACAGGTCGCTCGCCAACGATGGCTGGTTACGGTCCCGAGTGCAAGCCCCGATCGGTCCGCATGGGTGCAGGGCGGTGCGCCCGGTCGCCACCGAAGTCGTGGTCACGCCGCAGGGTTCCGGCTCGGGCGCGCTGGACCGTGCTACCGCTTGGACGGCGGCGTGGTCGAACGGCCCGCAGCGGCAGCCTGTCGCTGGGCGTCGCGGGCAGCCTTGGCATCGTCGCGTGCCTTGATCTTCTGTTGCTGCTCACGTGCTGCGCGATTCTGGCGTGCCCGCTCCTGCGACGAGCGCAGGAAGTTGCGGTACCAGGAGGCGAAGCTGGCGGCGAGGATGCCCACGAAGACCGCGACCAGGATGATGGCCACCACGTCAGAGGGCTGGACCAGGCGTCCCGGTGCATCCGGCTGGGCGCCGGGTGACAGCAGGAACAGCAGCGACCACAGGATGCCGTCGACGAGGCCCAGCAGGGCGCCGACGAGGTAACTGGCGCGGGGTGCCAGGAAGCCGCCGATGAAGAACACGAACAGGGCCGTTGGCGGCAGGGTCAACTGCACGTACAACGAGACCAGGCTCTCGACACCCGATGGGAAGACGCTGCTTTGGAAGGTCTCGACACCGTCGACCATGGTCGTGGTGCCTTGGGTCAGCAGGACCGCGAGCACGAATGCCAGCGCCAGCATCCCGAACGGGATCCACAACTTGGGGCTGTGGGCGAGCATGCCAGGGAACGCCCGTACGTCGTCCCGGATGTTGGGCATCCGGAACATGCCCCGCAGGCCAGCCGACTGGGGCGGCGTGACGTCGATCGTGTCGAACTCCTCGTCCTGCGGTTCGTCCACACGCGTGAGCTCTCGATGTCGGCGGCGCGCTTCGGCGCGGTCGGTGTTCTTGGCGCGGGCCAAGGGGCTTCTCCTTGCGGGCATGGCGGACCTGGGCGGTCGCTGCGGCGCATGGATGTTACCGCCGATACGCGGGACATGATCGGGAGATAAGAGGCTGCGGTCATCATCGGCCACAACGCCCGCCCTGCGTCCCGCCCGGATACCCGCCGGGAGGTCGATCGATGTCACTTGGCTTGCGTGCGTCCCACGCGCGTTCGATGGTCGCTGCGTGTCTCGTGGCGGCGGTCGCCGTCGGCCTGACGAGCGTGCTCCACCACAGCGCTCGTGCAGCGTCCGGACCGCCCGAACCGTGGTCGCCGTCACCCGATCTGGTCGTGAGCGAGGTCGTCACGGGCGGTTCGTCCGCATCCGATGAGTGGGTCGAGGTCCATGACCACGGCTCCCTCGCGGTCGACCTTGGCGGCCTGGAGCTGGTCTATGTGACGGCCACGGGCGGCACCGTGACCCGCAAGGTGAACTGGGAGCAGAAGATCCTGAAGCCAGGCGCCAGCCTGTTGCTTGCCAACGAGGCGGGCGCTTTCGCAGGTCTTGCCGACGGCACCTGGTCCGGTGGCCTGGCCGCGGCCGGGGGCACCATCGTGTTGCGTGTCATCGGCGGCGAGGTCGTCGACTCGCTGTCGTGGGGTACTGCCGCAAGTGCCTGGGTCGAAGGTCGCCCGGGACTGGCGCCGCCCGCAGGATCCTCTCTCGAGCGACTACCGGATCACGGCGACCGCAATGGCCGCGACACCAACGATAACCGTGACGACACCTGGGTCCAGCCGCAGCCCATCCCGGATGCGCGAAGCGTCGACCCGACACCGGGGCCAACGCCCCGACCAACGGCCGAGCCAACGGCCGAGCCGACGCCCGAGCCGACGCCCGAGCCGACGCCCGAGCCGACGCCACGACCAACGGCCGAGCCAACGCCGGAGCCGACGCCACGACCAACGGCCGAGCCAACGCCGGAGCCAACCGCGCAGCCCACACCCGAGCCAACGCCACGACCAACGGCCGAGCCAACGGCCGAGCCAACGCCGGAGCCAACCGCGCAGCCCACACCCGAGCCAACGCCACGACCAACCGCGCAGCCCACACCCGAGCCAACACCACGACCAACCGCGCAGCCCACACCCGAGCCAACGGCCGAGCCGACGCCGAGCCTTGCGCCCACGTCCGCACCTACCCCGCGGCCCACGCCCGCACCCCTGCCCATCGCCGATGCACGAGCGCGTGCCCTCGGCACCCAAGTAACCGTCGAGGGTGTCCTCACCACGTCACTCGGCCTGACCGATACCGGCAAGGGCGCGTTCATCGAGGACGACACGGCCGGACTCGCGCTGTACCTGCCGTCCGCCACCTGGCCAGCTATCTCCGCGGGCCACGCCGTTCGCGCGATCGGGGCCATCGGCTCACGTTACGGACAGTTGACCCTGACCTTGGCGGCCGAGACGGACCTGGTCGACCTCGGGGCGGGCACAGATCCGACTGCCGTGGAACTCGGGGATGGCTCTCCGGAGGCCGTCGAAGGGCGCCTGGTCGTGGTCCGCGGCGCCATCAGCGGGTCACCCGATGACCTGGCAGACGGGTTCGCCGTGGACTTGACGGACGGCAGGACCAGCCACCGCGTCGTCGTCGCCACAGGCACCAGTATCCAGCGCAGTGTCCTCCCGTCCGGTCGACGTGTCGTCATCCGGGGTGTCGTTGGCCAGCGTGCATCCACTGCCGCGGGAACCAACGGCTATCGCATCTGGCCCCGGTCGCTGGCCGACATCCAGGACCAGTCGAGTCCGACCCCACAGCCCAGCCACTCACCCAGCGCGACCGCCACGCCGGACGTCAGCCAGCGGCCCGACCCCACGCCCGGAGCGACGGCACGCCCCGAGCCCACTGCGAGCGCGACCGCACGGCCGAGCCCGACCGGCTCGCCCGTCGCCACGCCGATAGCGACACCGCGACCAACGGCGTCTCCCCGGCCGACCGCGACACCGCGACCAACGGCATCCCCCCGGCCGACCGCGACGCCGCTGGTCGTGCCGGTGGTCTCCATCGCGGCGGCGCGCGGCATGCCCATCGGGAGTCGCATCGCTGTCGAGGGAACCGTGACCGTGGTGCCCGGCCGCGTGCTGCGCAGTGGGGTCACGTTCCTCCAGGACGGCACCGGCGGGATCGCCGTTGAGCTGCCCCGGGGCGTCGACGCCACGACCATCGTGCCGGGCGTCATCGTCCAGCTCGCGGGCAAGCTCGCCAACCCGTACGCCAACCTGGAGTTGCGCGGCGGCACGGTCACGGACCTGGTCATCCTGGGTCGGGGCGGCGTGCCGAGCCCGATTGCCATCACGTCTGCCGGCATGTCGGAAGGTCGTGAGGGTGACTTGGTGCGCATCACGGGGGTCGTGGCGCGGGTCGACTCTGGCAGCAGTGGCTCCCTCGCCATCACGCTCCGCGACAACGGCGGCGAAGCACGCGTGTTCGCATTCGGTGGGCTGCACCTGGCCCGCGACCGGTTTCCTGCCGGTTCCCTGTGGACCGTCAGCGGCGTCGTCGGCCAACGCGAATCGACCTCCGGTGCCGGCGACGGTTACCGCATCTGGCCGGGCGACGCGGGCGACCTGGTCCGGGGTGGCACGACGCCAACGCCTCGACCGGGCCCCACGCCGACCCCACGCCTTGGCGCGACACCCAGCCCGCGACCGACTGGCACGCCGAGGCCGGGCACGAGTGCGCCGCCGGCCAAGCCGGTCAGGATCAGGTCGGTGCAGGACGGCCAGACCGTCACCATCGAGGCCACCATCACGACGCCCGCGGGCCTCATCGACGGCGACGGTCGGCGCGTGACCGTCCAGGACGGCAGCGGTGCCCTCCTGTTGCGGTTTCCTGACGGGGCAAGCGTGCCCGCCGTGGGGACTCGCGTCCGTGCCACGGGCGAGGTGGGTACCTGGTACGGCGGCCTGCAGCTTGCGGCGGAGACGCCACCGACAGCCCGGGGTAAGGGCCCGGCCGGGCCGCTCGTCCTGCGACGGGCCCCGGGCGCGGCGGACGAGTGGCGACTGGTGCGGCTTACGGTCCGCATCACGGATGTGGCTCGTTCGGGTGATACATGGCGCGCGGAGGCGACCCTCGGCGCAGGCGGCGCCCTGCCCATCGTGGGTCTTGCCGGCAGCAAGATCCCGTCCACGGCGCTGGGCGAGGGACGGAGCGCGACCATCACGGGCATCGTCAAGCGCGCCTACCCCACTGCGTCCGACCAGCGGTTCGCGGTGGTGCCCCGGACCGCGGCCGACATCCAGCTCGGCCGGGACCCCAACACCGTGGCTGGCGTGGGCTCGGGTGACGGCGGGCCTCGCCAGCCGAGCGCCAGTGGCCCGCCCGACGCGGACACGTCCGAGCACGCCACCGCCCCGACGACCACGGCCGTCGTGGACACACCACTGGCGGGACTGACCACGCTCGCCGGCCGCAACGTGCGTGTGTCGGGCGTGCTCCAGGTGGTCGACCGACGCCTACTGACCATCGACGACGGATCGGCGCGTGCCCAGGTCCGACTGCTCGATGACGACCCTACCTTCGAGCCGCCGCTGGTCGCGGGTGAAGTGCTCAACGTGGTCGGTGTCGTCGCGGAGCGGGACATCGGTGGCTGGGAGGTCGTGGCACGGGTCCAGGGCGTGGTGCGGGCCGCTTCCCTGGCGCTCCCGACCGTGGCTCCCTCCGTGCCCGTGGCGCCGCCATCGAGCGCGCCCGGGCCGGCCATCGCGGTCGTCGGCCCCATGCCGCCCACGACGTCGCCGTCCGGTGACCCGCTGCGACTGGTGTTCGCGGTCCTCGTTGGTGGTCTGGCGGCCGCCGTGGTGATGGCCGGCGGCCTGCTCATGACGCGTCCGCTCCGTCGACGATCGGCTGGTCAAGGCGGGACGCCAGCTGTGGGCACGGACGGTCGGCTTGACGCCCCGTGAGTGAGATGCCTATGGTTCCGCGAACCGCCGACCCCGTGCGGGCATGCCAAGTGAGGAGCCACGTTGCCGAGCGCGGACCGCCGGATCGCCCTGCCCGACACCGATCGCCAGTATCACATCGACCTGGCGCCGGGCGAGCTGGCGGAGCACATCCTGCTGCCGGGCGACCCGGCCCGGACCGAGCGCATCGCCGGGATGATGGACGCGGTGGAGGTCCGGCGCGAGCATCGTGAGTTCGCATCCGTGACCGGGATCTGGCGCGGCATGCGCATCTCGGTCGTGTCCACGGGCATCGGCACGGACAACATGGAGATCGCGGTCGCGGAGATCCTGGCCATCACCCAGCGACCCACCATGGTGCGTATCGGCTCCTGCGGCGTCCTCCGCGATGACATCGCGCTGGGTGAGCTCGTCATCTCGTCCGGATCGGTACGCCTGGAGTCGACCACCAGCTACTACGTCCACGATGGCTATCCGGCCGTGGCCGACTACACCGTGGTGGCGGCCCTCGTGGAGGCCGCCGCGCGCCTGGGACACCGCGCCCACGTGGGCCTCACCGCCACTGCACCGGGCTTCTACGGTGCGCAGGGCCGTCCGATCCCACGCTTGCCCATCCGTTACCCTGACCTCGCCGCGGAGATGGCAGCCCAAGGGGTCATGAACTTCGAGATGGAAGCATCCGCGTTGCTCATCCTCGCCCAGCTGGCGGGCTGTCGTGCTGGCGTCGTTTGTACCGCGTTCGCCCAGCGTGCCGAGGGCGTGTTCCTGGACGCGGCCGGCCGCCCTGCGGCCGAGCTTGCGTGTATCGAGACAGGGTTGGAGTCACTGCGTATCCTCGCCGCGATGGATTCGCAGGTTCAGGAGTCAGGGGCGCTGCATTGGCGCCCATCACTCTGGTCCGGGATGGCACCCTAGTAAGAGACGTATCCTGCGGAGATCCGGCAGATGTCCGGGTCCCGCGACTGGCGACGCGGTCGATCCGCGCCGAGAAGAACGAGGAGGATCCGGTGGCTGAGGCCTACTGCGTCAAGGACAAGAAGAAGGTCGAGATCAAGGACCCCGAGAAGATCACCATGAAGAACGGCAAGCCCGCAACGAAGGGCACCTGCCCCGAGTGCGGTGGCAGCGTCTTCCGCATCGGCGGCTGACCGTTCGCCGGGGCTGACCCTGGCCGGATCGAGCGCCATCGCGAGCGCCGGTCCATCGATCGCAGGACGCCCGGCCTCGTGCCGGGCGTCGTCGTGTCCGGCCTAGACCGGTGTGCGCCGTCCGGTCGTGCCCCTGGTGCGCGGGCTGCTCGGCGCGGGCGTGCCCGGTTGCGAGGCGTGGCCTGGCCGATGCGTGTGCACCCGGTGACCGGTGCGACGGCTGGGCCATCGCGTCGGGCGCTCCTGACCGATGGCCCAGCCGGGTACTGCACATCCGTCGGCTGGACTGGCCATTTCCGGTCGATGCTACGTTGCCGACCGACGTACCGTTCAGCCGGTGCACGCCCGCTGCGCAACCGGAGACCCCGAGACCGGCACCCTGGTGACGCACCCGCCGACCCGCCATCCCGTCCGGTCGTGGTGAGCGCATCTGGTACGATCAGCCGGAGCCCAACAGCGTCACCCTATCCTGACGCTCCGCCCGACGGTCGCGTCCGTCCCACCCCCGAGCATGCCCGCACCCGCCCAGCAGCCCTCCCGTCCCGCACCCGTGCTCGCGCTCGACCTGGGGGGAACGCATCTGCGAACGGC
>JBBQNA010000010.1:0-28026 GCA_038329515.1 Candidatus Limnocylindrales bacterium
GCGACGGGCGTCGTCCAGTTGGAGCCATTGTTCCAGGACAGCTCAGCGCGCAGCTCGCAGCCGTTCGCCGACCCGCTCGAGGTATTGAACCTGGCCGTGACGCGCAGTTCCAGGCCATTGATGGCCAGCGTCTGGCCGGTACCCGGGTTGGGGATGATGGACGTCCCGCTCGGCTGGACCGGGGATGTCGCCGCGATCATCCCGAAGGTGCCCCACTGCTGGACCGAGTTGTTGGTCGTCTGCGACGTCGCGAACGCATCGTTGTCGCTGTCATCGGCGTTCTGGGGGGTGGTCCACGTGCCTGACGGTGTCGACTTCTGGACGTGCCAGCCGGTGTCGCCGGAGGCAGTCGTGATCGTCGGCGGCTGGGCCACGCCTCTCTGGAACGTGCCGATGCCGTAGTACGCCTCCGGGCTGCCCATGGGCACCGGCAGCACGTACTCGGCACGCGATGTCGCCTGTGAAGCGAAGGTCGAGATGCCCAGGGCCTTGGCGAAGAAGGAGCCCACGGATCCCGATACGGTGACGAGCAGGCGACGTCGGTTGGCGTTGTCCTGGATGGGTGTCACGGTGACCCCGTTGACGCCACTCGTGTAGCCGTTCTTGGTCGCCTCGGCGCGCGCAGTGGAGTAGGCGAGTGTCGGGTTGCCGGGCAGGTAGATGGCACCCGCCAGGGCAGCAGCGTCGGCTGCGCGCTGCATGCGCTGGTTGCCGTACCACAGCCACGAGATATCCGTGACGATCGCGACGGCGCCGATCATGACCAGTGACATGAGCACGAACAGCACAAGGGCCTGACCCCGTTCACGGGCGCGCTCCACGGGCGCGGTCGCGGGTCGCAGCGCTCCCCGGAGGCGCCGAAGGGCAGATCGGACCGGGTTGGTTCGATGGGGATACACGGCCATCCTCAATTGGTTGGGTTCAGGGCCATGATCGTCTGGTCACCCATCGGCAGCGTCGCCGCCTGGGAGCCTCCGTTCATGGCCACGACGGCTTGGAGTGGTGTCGTCAGGCGATAGGTGTAGTCGACCCGGACGCCGATAGAGTCCGGATTGACGCCGTTGTTGCGGCCACAGGCCGGCCATGCGATGGTGCTCTGGCTGAAGTCGAGGCGGTCGACCCCGGGCCCTGGGTCGAGGTCCGGCCCCGCGCCCGGGGTATGGGTCCAGACGTTCACGAGGCTGCCGCTTTGGCTGCCTGTGGCGGTCGCCTTGTAGATCCGGATGGCCGAGACATCGGACATCACGACGTTCGAGCCGGGTGACTTCAGGATGCGCTGGGCGGCCGCGATGATCTGCTGGTCCACCTGGGCAGGATCGGCCACGGAACAGTCGGTGGCGCCGCCGGCCGCGAGCGCCGCGCCGGTCCGAGCACCCTCACGAGTGGCATAGCCCACGGTCAGCTTGTGATTGAAGGCCTGGCCCATCTCGAGCATGATCATCAGGAGCAGCAGGCAGACGGGCAGGATGAGCGTGAACTCGACGAAGCTCTGGCCGCGCTCGTCGGCTGTCGGGTCGGCACCGCTCCGTAGGCGCCGCATGACCGCCCTCACAGCTGGGGCTCCATGCGGAAGGCATTGCGCTGGGTGAATGCGAACACGGAGTTGCCCGCGGGTGCGCCGCCAACGAGGTCCATGAGCGCCGATAGCGGCGTACGCCACGCGTAGCGGTAGCTGATCTGGACACCGATGGTGTCCACCGTCGTCCGCGCCGGGGTCATCGCGGGACACCCGCCGAGCACGTTGCAGCGCTGGCTGGGCGGGTAACCGGTACCGGTCGCGCTGTAGGGCACGGTGATCGTGGTGCCGTCCGCAAGGTTGCAGGTCGTCGCCCCGGTGCGGCTGTAGGTGTTGCTGGCGAACACGGTCGTGCCCGACGGGTTGGTCCGCTGGACCTGGACCTGGGAGATCTCGCCGGCATTGGCGGGCGACGTGACGTCGCTCTCGACACTGCGCAGGATCATGCAGTCGGCGCCTGGCAGGTTGCCGGCCTCCGACGCCACGAGTGCCGCATCCTGGCTCGCCCGGTTCACGCCGAGGGTGGCATTGAAAGCAAGGGCGAACTCGATGATGCCCACCATCACGAGCATCATGACGGGGATGATGAACGCGAATTCGAGGAGCGCCTGACCGCGTTCGCCGTGCCGGCCCCGGCGTTCGCTGTGTCGGTCGCGCCCGGAGCCCGCCCGCGCACGCAGATCCCTGATGGGATCGGGCAGGCGAACACGGACTCTGCTGGGCATGGCACTGATTTACAGGCCTGAGCCCCCTTCGGGCATATGGGACGATGGTCCGGGTGAACCGGTACCAAGGTCAGGGGAGCACCCATGCGGAGTACAGCGGACCCCTCCCAGGTGCCCGGGCCATCGCTGCAGCTGCGCTCGCTGCAGGCACGAGTAGACTCGTGCGATGCGCGATGACCAGGTGACGCCGGGCCCTGCCGATAGGCCGACCCGGACCGCCGCAGAGCTGCTCGTGGACTGCCTCGACGCCGAAGGCTGCCGGTATGTCTTCTCCGTCCCCGGCGAGGAGACCATGGATGTCCTGGAGGCCCTCGCCGACCATCCCCGGATCCGGCACATCACCACCCGCCACGAGCAGGGTGCGGCATTCATGGCCGATGTCCATGGTCGCCTGACCGGGCGTAGTGCGGTCGCGATGGCCACCCTTGGACCGGGCGCCACCAACCTCGTCACGGGTGTCGCCGACGCGTTCCTGGATCGGGCGCCGATGGTCGCGCTCACCGGCCAGGTGGGCTCCGACAAGCTGCACAAGGAAGCCCATCAGCTCATCGACATCGTGCAGCTCTTCCGGCCCATCACCAAGTGGAACGGAAGGGTCGAGCGGATCGATGCCATCCCCGAGATGGTGCGCAAGGCGTTTCGGATCGCGGGTCTGGAGAAGCCCGGGCCGACGCACATCGAGCTGCCCGAGAACCGGGCCCAGATGGCGCCCGAGTCGGGTGCCTGGACCCGGCCCCTGGTACCCAGCCGGACCTGGTTCCCGGAACCCACGGATGAGGCGGTGGAGTCCGCCGCACAGCTCGTGATGGCGGCCGACCGGCCCATCATCCTTGCTGGTAACGGCGTCCTGCGGCGCAGGGCGTCGGAGAATCTGCGCGCGATCGCGCATGCGCTGGGGATCCCTGTCGCCGTCACGTTCATGGGCAAAGGTGCCATCGACGACCGTGACGAGCTGTCGCTGATGGCCGTGGGTCTGCAGGCGCGCGACCACGTCTTGAGCGGGTTCGACCAGGCGGACCTCGTCATCTGCGTGGGCTACGACCCGGTGGAGTACGCACCCGACCGCTGGAACCCGACACGCTCGAAGCGCATCCTGGCCATCGACACCCAGCCCTCCGAGGTGGATGCTGCCTACCAGCCGTCGGTGGAGTTGGTGGGTGACATCGATGGCAGTCTGGAGCGCCTGCTGGGACGCCTTGGGGGCGTCGCACGGGTGCCCACGCCCTCGGGCACGGGCGGCTTGCGAGATGCGCTGCTGGCCGACCTGCGTGCCAATGCCCAGGACCAGGGCTTCCCCATCAAGCCCCAGAAGGCCATCTTCGACCTGCGTCGGGCGCTCGGCCCGAGCGACATCGTGGTGTGCGATGTGGGTGCCCACAAGGTCTGGACCGCGCGTCTGTATCAGGCATACGAGCCCAACACGGTCATCATCAGTAATGGCTTCGCGGCCATGGGCATCGCGGTACCCGGCGCCATCGCGGCGGCGCTCGTCCATCCCGAGCGGCATGTCGTGGCGCTCACCGGCGACGGCGCGTTCCTGATGAACAGCCAGGAGCTCGAGACCGCCAGGCGCATCAACGCCCGCATCACGGTCGTGGTCTGGCGCGACGACGGCTACGGCCTCATCGACTGGAAGCAGCGCAACGAGTTCGGGCGCCCGTTCGGGGTCGACTTCGGCAACCCGGACCTGGTGGCGTATGCCCAGTCGTTCGGCATCCCGGGATTTCGGCCGGAGTCGGCGGACGACCTGTATCCGACGCTTATGCGTGCCCTCGCCGTGGACGGGCCGTCACTCGTTGACGTGCCTATCGACTATGCCGAGAACATCCGGCTGACACAGCGCCTGGGGATGCTCACCGGCCAGTCCTGAGGGATTCATCACGGGTGCGTGCTGGATGCGTTTCCAGTCTTGTGTGCGTCCACGCACCACCGCCGATGGTCAGGTCCTTGACCTCCCCCCTACGAACGTACTACCGTCAGTGCATATCCCGCGAGATGCATCCGGGAGACGGTACCCAGACCGACCCACATCCCAGAGGGTCGGATCCGTCGCCTGGATGGACGAGACGTTTCGCTTCACCCCTGGGTCTGTGTGCCCAGAACCAACGGGGGTCCTCCGCACGTGTCCGCGCCAACTATCAGCGTCATCGTCCCTGCCATGAACGAGGCGGCCAACCTGCCGCACGTCCTGCCACGCATCCCGTCGCATGTGCTGGAGGTCATCCTCGTGGATGGCAACTCCTCTGACGACACCGTCGCGGTCGCGCGTGCCGTCCTGCCGTCCGTGCGCATCGTGAAGCAGCACGGTCGAGGCAAGGGCGCTGCGCTCCGGACCGGCTTCGCAGCCGCGCGCGGCGATATCATCGTGATGCTCGATGCGGACGGTTCGACCGCGCCCGAGGAGATCCCCTCGTTCGTGCGTGCCCTGACCGACGGCGCCGACTTCGTCAAGGGGTCGCGCTTCATGGCCGGCGGCGGTACCGCGGACATGGAGCTCTACCGCAAGCTCGGCAATGCCACGTTCGTGGCCATGGTCCGGTTGCTGTTCGGTGGTCACTACACCGACCTGTGCTACGGCTACAACGCCTTCTGGCGGAGTGTCGTGCCGCAGCTGGCCCTGGATGGCGACGGCTTCGAGATCGAGACGATGATGAACGTCCGGGCGCTCAAGATCGGCCTCAAGGTCGCCGAGGTGCCCTCGTTCGAGTCCCACCGCATCCACGGCGAGTCCAACCTGCACACCATCCCGGACGGCATGCGTGTGCTGCGGACGATTATCAAGGAGCGTCTCTCGGGACCGGTCCGCAGCGTGGCCCCCATGCCCGCACCTGTCGTCGTCCTGCCCGTGACCGGGGCCCCGATCGCTGTCGCCATCGAGCGTCACGGTGAGATGGGCGCCGGCTGGAGCGACCCGGCCTGGGTCGAGAACGGCTCGGCCTCCACCGAGGCACTCATCGCCCGCTAGCATCTGACGCGCGAGGGCCCCTTGTCGGGCCGCAACCGTCCCGATCCTGGCCGCAACCGTCTCGATCGCCTCTGGGGTCGTCACTCGTGGACGCAGTCCTCCTCGTCGGCGGTGCCGGCACCCGCCTGCGTGGCGTCATCGGTGATTCGCTGCCCAAGCCCATGGCGCCCATCGGCGGCCGGCCCTTCCTGGGCTGGCTGCTGGCACAGATCCAGGATGCCGGGCTCCGCGATGTGTGGCTCCTGACCGGCCATCGGAGCGAGGTCATCGAGGCGTATGTCGGCGCCGGGGACGCATGGGGCATGCGCATCCACATCTCGCGTGAGCCGGCCCCGCTGGGTACCGGCGGTGCGCTGCGGCACGCCCTGCCATCACTGATGACCGAACGGTGCCTGGTCATGAACGGCGACTCGTACCTGGCCGCACCGCTCACTGATCTGCTCGGGGCACATGAGCGGAGCCACCCGAGCATCACGCTGGCGTTGGCGCGCGTGGCGGACACCGGTCGGTATGGCGAGGTGGAGTGCGCCGGGGACGGGTCCGTGCGCGGGTTCCGCGAGAAGGTCGTGTCGGCCGCGCCGCGACCGGGACTGATCA
Source organism: Candidatus Limnocylindrales bacterium (assembly GCA_038329515.1). GTDB lineage: Bacteria > Chloroflexota > Limnocylindria > Limnocylindrales > CSP1-4 > JAFMJV01. Next base: position 5,804 of record JBBQNA010000010.1, read on the forward strand.
ACGCCGGCATCTACGTCATGGAGACCTCGCTCATCGCCGCCATCCCGGCGGGCCGCCCGGTGTCGCTGGAGCGAGAGATCCTGCCCGGGCTGCTCGATGGCCGAGCACGTGGCGTCGTGTTCGACGCGGCGTTCGTGGACATCGGGGTGCCCGATTCCTACGCGGCACTGGCTGCGGATCCGGGGGCGGTACTGCCGACCGACCTGGACGAGCCCAGCTAGGCCAGGTACGCGATGGTCTGCGGGCCCTGCGGCAAGACACAGATGCGCGCGTCAGGCGCCGTCCGGAGCAGGTCCTCCACCAGTGCGTCGATGTCGTCCACGGCCTCCAAATGGGCTGCCGCCAGCTGCGACGCCGTCAACCCGTCCGCGTGGACCAGGACCCGGGCGCGCGACTGGATACGCGCCTGCACCTGCACCTGCCATTGGTCGGGGATGGTCACGGTGGATGCGCTGATGGCCTCCAGCAGCTCCGCGGGGGTGGCACGCGATTCCAACAGCTGCGCGTAGTTGCCATGATCCGGCAGGCCGTCCCGGCACTCGGCCGCACAGATGATGGTGCCGCCATCGCGGACCACCTCCGCAGCGGCGGAGATGCCCTTGATGGCCTGGTACAGGTTCTGGTCCAGGGGATAGCCGCTGTTGGTCGTGATCACGATGTCGAAGCGGGCGGGCACCGGGCGCATCGCCTCGGCGCGTGCTGCGGCACGAGCAGCAGCGTGCATCTCCAGCACCGGCCCACCGAATGCCCGCGTGATGCGTTGCTCGTGATTGAGCAGCACGTCCAGGGCGAAGTCCACGCCGGTCGCGGCGGCGATGGCACGCACCGCGTCGTGCACGGGATTCCCCTCACAGATGCCCCACGTGGCCCTGGGGTCGCCGATGCGACGGGCGTTGTGGAGCTCCAGGGTGGTGTCCATGCCCGCGAGGCCCGGCGCGACCATCTTGGGACCGCCGCTGAACCCGGCGAAGAAATGCGGTTCCACGAATCCCGTGGTGATCCGGAGGTCCGCGGCGACCCACTCCCGGTTGAGGAACACCGGCACATCCCCGACCATGCCCAGGTCCACAAGCGAGGCAGGATCGCGGGCCACGTGATCGAGCACCCGGCACTCTGTGAGCACGCGAACCCCGAGCATCGTCAGTAGCTCTGCTGGCGTCGTCGCCCGATGGGTACCGGTGGCGATGAGCACCGTCACGTCGCCGGGCGGGATGACGCCCTCCAGCTCGTCCAGGAGCGCCTCCAGCATCTGCTGGCGTGGCTGGGCTCGGGTGATGTCACACACGGAGATGGCGACCGTCTGTCCCGGACGGGCAATGCTCCGCAGGGGAGGACCCGAGACGGGTTCGCGCAGCGCGCGCTGGAGCTCCGCGGCCGGATCCGCGCTGGCGGCCTGGTGGACAGGCTCCACGACCGTGGTGCGCTCGGCGGGTAGGTCCACCGTCAGACCGCTGGACCCGTAGGCGAGGGTGATACGCACGTCGAGCAGGCCTCATCGCTGGGATCGGGTGACGGATGTGGTGTCCGTCATCACCTCCGATATCCTGCCACGGGTGTCAGCCATGACAGATCATTCGCCGATGGACCGGGTCGTGACCCAGATGATGGGCGAGCCTCCGCTCGATTCGTTGCCGATGCGCTGGGGTTTCGATGCCTCGACCCGACTGGTCACCCTGGTGTCGGGGCGCCGGGTGGTGGTCCAGACGCGGGGCCGTGGGCCGGCATCTGGCGCCATCGCTGGTCACGTCCGCGACGCCGCACGGATGCTGGCCGCTGGGGGCATCCGGACCCCGCGCCTCCTGGGCTCCTCGATCCGGGCACTCGACGAGGTCTTCGTGTTCGAGTTGGACGACGGCGTGCCCGGCCCGGAGCTGCTGGGCGATCCGTCCAGGGCTGTCCGGCTTGCCGGCGCGATGGGCCAGACGGCCCGGTCGCTGGCCGCGCTGCCGCTCGATGGCTGGCCGCGAGACGGGCACTGGATGAGCGCAGACTCCATTCGGCAGGGCTGCGCGGGTTGGCTCGCGACCATGGAGGACCCGACGCTGGATCACGACGCGGCCCCGGCGGTCGTCGCCGCGACCCCGGCGGTCGTCGCCGCGACCCCGGCGGCTGTCGCCCGGGCGGTGGGGGTCCTCGTCGGGGAGGGCTGGGTTCCGGTGGTCTGCCACGGCGACTACGTGCCTGCCAATGTCCTGGTGGCCGCCGACGGCACGCTCACCCTGCTCGACCTGGCTGGCGTCACGGTCGGCCATCCCTTGCTGGACATCGCGTGGTGGGTGCTCATCGTGCGCCACCACCATCCAGGGCTCGCGGCGCGACTGGTACCCGCCTTCCTCCCTGCTGCCGGTGTGGACCCTGCCGTGCTGACGGATGGGCGCCTCGCATCGGTGGCGCTCCTCCGGGCGACCGAGCTGGCGGCGGGTGCACCTGACAGGGCCCGGCGCGAGCACCAGGTGCGACTGCAGGGGTCCGCGATGGCCTGGCTGGAGGGGTCGTGACCGATCGGTACCTTGGTACTGGGGACGCCTGGGACCGGCGCGGCCGATACTCGTGTGTGCCGGGACCCCGTACCGGTGGCGCTGTCGCGTCCCTCTCTCTCGCGTCAGGTGATGAGCCGTGAACCACGACGATCCCGAGGCCGCCTGATGCTCATCCGGGCCAAGGCGCCGCTGCGCATCAGCTTTGGTGGCGGTGGCACGGATGTGCCGCCCTTCACGGAGCTGGAAGGTGGCTGTGTGCTGTCAGCGACCATCGACCGCTATGCCTGGGGCACGCTCCGCCCGCGACACGACGGTGGCGTGTGCATCGAATCCCGCGACTTCGGCACGTCACTCAGCTACAGCTCGCGCCGGGACATGGTGCTCGACGGGGAGCTGGACCTGGCCAAGGCAGCCATCCGCCGCCTGACAGGCGACTATGACCAGGGATTCGACCTGTACCTCCACTCCGACGCCCCGCCAGGATCGGGGCTTGGGTCCTCGTCCGCGATGATGGTCGCCATGGTCGGCCTGCTCAAGGAGTGGAAGGGGTTGCCCCTCACGGACTACGAGGTCGCCGAGACCGCGCACCAGATCGAGCGTCACGACCTGGCCATCGCGGGCGGCATGCAGGACCAGTACGCGGCCACCTTCGGCGGCGTCAACTTCATCGAGTTCCGGGCCGACCGGGTGGTGGTCAACTCGCTCCGGCTGGGCCGGGACATCCTCAACGAGCTGGAATACAACCTGCTGCTGGTGGATACCGGGCGGGTGCGCCTGTCGTCCAACATCATCGAGGACCAGGTCGCGCGCTACGAGCGACGCGAGCACGATTCGGTGGACGCGCTGCGCCAGATCAAGTCCATCGCGATGGAGATGAAGGACAAGCTGTTGCACCGGAAGTGGGACGACTTCGGTCGCCTGCTGGACGAGGAGTGGCAGCAGAAGAAGCGCATGTCAGATCGGATATCCAGCCCGGAGCTGGACGACCTGTATCGCTTCGCACGCGAGAACGGCGCCATCGGCGGCAAGATCACCGGCGCTGGCGGTGGCGGGTTCCTGCTGCTGTATTGCGGCTTCGAGCGCAAGCACACCCTCGCAGACCTGTTGCGGCAGCGGGGGTGCGATCCGTCCGAGGTCGCCCTGGAGCGCGACGGGCTGCAGACCTGGCGGGTCGCCTGAGTTGTCCGGGATCCTGTTCCTTGACCGCGACGGTGTGCTCAACGACAAGGCACCCGAGGGCGCCTACGTGACCAGCGTAGCGGCGCTGCGGCTGTCGCAGGGCGTGCCCGAGGCGATCGCCGTGCTGCGGCAGGAGTTGCCGGGTGTGCCCCTCGTCGTGGTCACCAATCAGCGGGGCATCGCTCGGGGCCTGGTGAGCGCGGAGACCGTGGACGACATCGACGCTGCGATCCTGGCGGCTGTTCGGGCAGCGGGCGGCGAGCTCGACGCGTTCGAGGTCTGCCCGCACGACCTGGACAGCTGCGACTGCCGCAAGCCGGGCGTGGGCATGTTCCGACGCGTACTGGGGCGCTATCCGGGCACCACCGGGTCCGACTCGGTGGTGGTCGGTGACTCGCTCTCCGATCTCCAGGCTGCGGCTGTCCTCGGCGCGCGCGCGGCGCTCGTCGGGCCCACGGCCCGCCGGGCACAGGTGCGAGCCGCTGCGGCGGCGCTCGGCGTGCCGGTCGCTGCGGAGTCGGGCTCACTGTCGGAGCTGGTCGCCGCGGGTCACCTCCAGGATTGGCTGTCCCGCGCGGCGGTGAGTGCATGAGGCGCGATGGCCCGCGACGCATCGTGGTCGTCGGCTCGGGTACCCGGTTCCTGTCGGGCATCAGCGTCTATACCGTGCGCCTTGCGGTGGCCCTCGCGGACGCCGGGGTGCAGGCCTCGGTGCTGACGATGCGCCAGCTGCTGCCGACGTTCCTGTACCCCGGCAAGGCCCGTGTGGGCACGGCCTTGACCGACCTCGGCAGCAGGGTGCGAGTGCCCACGTTCGATGGCATCGACTGGTGGTGGCTGCCGAGCCTGGCTGGCGCCGCGGCATTCTTGCGCGGGCAGCGTCCCGACACCATCGTGCTCCAGTGGTGGAGCGGCACCGTGCTCCACAGCTATCTCGCGCTGGCGCTCTTCGCGCGGGCACTGGGCGCGCACCTGGTCATCGAGTTCCATGAGGTCCAGGACACGGGCGAGCTGCGCATCCCACTGGTCGGCCGATACTCCCGGATCGTCGGCGGCATGGTCATCCGGCTGGCGTCCGGGTTCACGGTCCATTCCGAGTTCGACCGGGAGCTGCTGGCCAGCCACTGGGACCTGGCCGGCAAGCCGGTCGTGGTCCTGCCGCACGGTCCCCACGACCACTACCAGGCCGAGGGCGAGCCGACGCCTGCGCTGCGGGAGGCGCCCGCAGATGTCACCAACATCCTGTTCTTCGGCATCATCCGCCCGTACAAGGGCCTCGAGGACCTGGTCGCGGCGTTCGAGGGGCTGTCGCCCGACGAGGTCCAGGGCTACTGGCTGACGGTGGTCGGCGAGACCTGGGAGGGCCACACCCTGCCGGCGGACCTGATCGCTCGCAGTCCGTATCGAGAGCGCATCACGTTCGTCAACCGGTATGTCCACGATGCGGAGCTGGATGGCTACCTGCGAGGTGCGGATGCCGCGGTGCTGCCGTATCGCCGGTCGTCGTTGAGCGGCCCGCTCCACGTGGCCATGGGCTATGGCCTGCCCATCGTGATGACCGACACCGGTGGCAACGGGGAAGCGGCCCAGGGATATGCGGGCATCCTGCTCATGCCCGTAGGTGACATCGACGCGCTCACGCACCGGTTGCGGGAGCTGCCGGCGCTCCGTGGCCAGGTATTCGAGCACCCCCGATCGTGGTCCGCCACTGCGGACGCGTACCTTGGGTTCATCGACGGGCTCGACGGGCTCGACGGGCTCGACGAGCTCGACGGGCTCGACGGGCTCGACAGCAGCAAGGGAGCCGTCTCGGCCGGGGAGACCGTCCCGGACCGGTCGACATGACCGCAGCGGTCGCCCCTCGCCCGGCAACCAGCGGGCCTGCTGCAGGTGCTGTCTCCACGGACGGCCTGGGGGAGCTGCCGCGCACCGCACTGCTGGCAGCCACGGGGCTGCTCGTCGTGGCTACCGGCAACACCCTGTCACGCCTCGAGGTGGGCATCGCGCCACTCGTCTGGTGGCTGGGCCTGCTGCTCATCGTCGTGCCCTTCGCCATCCGCCTCATCGGGCGTGCGGCCGACCGGCGCGAGCGGGTGGCGCTCGTGATCCTCGCCGGGCTCGCGCTGTACGGGGTCAAGATCCTGGGTGCGCCGTCCGCGTTCGTGATGCTGGACGAGTTCCTGCACTGGGCGACCCTGGACGACATCGTGGTCACGGGCCGGCTGTTCACGACCAACAACATCCTGCTGGCCAGCCCCTACTACCCGGGCCTGGAGATCGCCACCGACCTGCTGGTCCGTTCCGGCTTCTCGACCTGGGAGGCCGGCGTGCTGGTGGTCGGAGCGGCGCGCGTGTTGATGATGCTCGCCCTGTTCCTGCTGTATGAGCGGGCCAGCGGCGACAGCCGGTTGGCCAGCGTGGGCGTCCTGGTATACGCCGCCAACCCGGGTTTCCTGTTCTTCGACGCCCAGTTCGCATACGAGTCCCTGGCGCTGCCGGTGGCCATCTTCGCCATGTGGTGCATCCAGCGTCGAGAGGTGGCCACGGGGGCGACACTCCCCGGCAGGGCCGATCCGGCCGAGGCCCCGAGACTGGCCCGCCTTGCGCGAGCCGGCCACCCGCTGTCCCTGACCGCGGCGCTGTTCCTGTCCATCGCTGCCGTGGTCGTGACGCACCACGTGACCGCCATCGCCGTCTCCGGGTGCCTGGTTGCCTGGGCGGTCGTGGGCACCCTGCTGCGGTTTCGCGGCGGACGTCCTGCGGGCCTGGTTGGCCCCGCGGTGGTCGCCCTCACCGCCACTGCGGCCTGGATGCTGTACGTCGCGTTCATCACCGTCGGCTATCTGGCGCCCGCGCTCGGCGGCGCGGTCGACCAGGTGTTCGAGCTCATCGCTGGTGACGAGGGCAGCCGCGAGCTGTTCCGGTCCGCGACGGGGGTGGCCGCGCCAGCCTGGGAGCAGGTGGTGGGCTACGGGTCGGTCGCGGTGGTCGTCCTGGCGCTGCCCATCGCGCTGCCCATCATCTGGCGCCGCTGGCAGACGTCCGCCCTGCCGTTGACGCTGGCCCTCATCTCGTTGCTGTACCCCGTGTCGCTGATCGCCCGCCTCACCGCGCGCGGCGCGGAGCTGGCACAGCGATCCGCGGAGTTCATCTTCGTGGGCGCCGGGTTCGTGACGGCACTGGCGGCCCTCGCGGTGTACGACACTGCCGCCGGGTATGCACCGCCGGACGGATGGCGGTCGGGGATCGTGGCGTGGCTGCTGTCGCGGCTGCGTCTCGCCGGTTCGCGCGCGGGGCGGCTGGGCACGGCGGCCGTGATGACCGGGCTCATCGTGTTGTTCATGGGCGGCGCGGTGCTGGGCATCGCCCCCTGGGCCCGCCTGCCCGGGCCATACCTCGTGTCTGCTGACCCGCGCTCGGTCACGCCCCAGGGCATCGACGCTGCCGCGTGGACCCTCGACGCCCTGGGTCCCGGTCGGCGCTTCCTGAGCGACCGCACCAGTCGCACGCTCCTGGCCACGTACGGTCGACAGCACCCCATCTCGTCCGCGGGAGACCGCATCAACCTGCGCTCCGCGTACTTCGACACGATCCTGACGCTGGAGGACCAGGAACTCCTCACGCGGGCTGGCGTGGAGTACGTCATCGCGGATCACCGTCTGCCGACATCGCTGCCGTACGTCGGCGTGTATGTCGAGCGCGGGGAGCAATTCACGTCAGGCCCGTGGACCGAACCGATGTCCGCCGCCGCCCTGGACAAGTGGCGCGCGCTTCCTGGCGCTGACCGGATCTACGACAATGGCGACCTGGAGATCCTGGACATCCGGCGCCTGACGGGTCGTGCCCAGTGACCCGAAGTCCATCTGGGTCGTCCCTGCGCTGGCCGACCGCGCCGCCTCGCCGGGGCACGCTCAGCCTCATCGTCATCGCGGCACTCGGTCTGGGGGCCGGCATCGTGCTCACGCGTGGCTCTGCGCCGCAGCCATTGCTGGCGCTCGCCGGGGCCCTCCTCGCCTTCGGTCTGCCCGGGATGGCGCTATCGCGGGCCATGTTCGCGGGGCCGGGAATGGGTCGCGCGGAGCGCATCGCCCTCGTCATCGGCATCCAGCTGTCGCTCATCGTGGTCTGCGGCTTCCTGCTCCACCTGCTGCGACCAGGTATCTCACCCGCGTCATGGGGCTCGTTGCTGGCGGACATCACGCTCGTGGCCTGTGCCATCGCGTGGCTCCGGAGCCGTGGACCTGCGGCGGCCCAGGCGTCCCGGCCCCGGGCCGTGACGCGACCTGGCAGCAGCTGGAAGGTTGCCATCGCACGTGCCTCCACGGGCCAGCTGCTGATGCTCGTAGCTGCCGGGCTCGTGGCCGCCCTGGCCCTGGTCGTGGCACGCGCCGGCGTCGCCATGCAGCCCCAGACGCCCTGGACGGCACTCTCCATCGAGGCCGCGGAGGGCGGCCGCGCCGTGACCCTGCGCGTGGCGAACGCCGAGGGTCATCCGGAGACGTACCACCTGGTCGTGACCATCGACGGCGAGCCCCTCACGACGATCGACACCCCGACCCTGGCCGATGGCGCGACCTGGACCCAGACCATCGAGCTGCCCCCGGCAGGCGCCTTCCTGCGTCAGGTCGATGTCTCCCTGTGGCGTGCCGCTGATCCACTCGAGTTGGCGGCGTACCGATCGGTCCGACTGTCATCGCGTGGGGTGCCGGGACCGTGAGGGTGCTGCTGACGAGTGACTTCTTCCACCCCGTCATCGGTGGCGCCGAGCGACAGGTGGGCCTGCTGGCGAGCGCCCTGGCCGGCCACGGTCACGACATCCGGGTCGCGACCACGACGCAGCCCGGACTCGCCGCCAGGGATGAGGTGGACGGCGTACCGGTGGTGCGCCTGGGCAGCATCGCGGCCGTGCTGCCGGCGCCGTCGGGCGGCCGCAGGTTCCTGCCGCCGGCGCCCGACCCGATGCTCACCCTTGGCCTCCGCCGCCTCGTTGGGGAGTGGCACCCGGACGTGGTCCATGCCAGCGGCTGGATCGGCTACTCCAGCGCTGCCGCGGTCGCGGATGGCGTGGCGCCACTCGTGCTGTCGGTGCGCGACTACGGCCACGCGTGCGCCACCCGCAACCTGCTGTGGCACGACCGCGAGCTGTGCGACGGCCCATCCCTGGGTCGCTGCCTGGACTGCGCCGGTCGCCACTACGGCGCCGCGCGGGCACTCATCGCGGTCGGTGGCATCCGCACCGGCCGGCCGTTGCTGCGCCGGACCGTGCGCGCCATCCACAGCGTGAGCACCTTCGTCCAGGAGATGGTCATCCGTGATGTGCTGCACGGCGATGAGGGCTGGCAGCCGATCCTGCAGCGCATCGACGACATCGTGCCGGGCACGCCAGAGGACCTGCTGCCAGCAGACGAAGCATGGCTCGCCCAGCTCCCGGCCCAGCCCTTCATCCTGTTCGTTGGCGCACTCCAGGCACACAAGGGTCTGGACGTGCTGCTGGAGGCATGGGCGCGCATGAACGAGGGCATCGACGGCGGGACATCGCGACCTCCGCTGGTGTGCATCGGCACCCGCTGGCCGGATACGCCGGCCGAGTTCCCACGCGGCGTGACGGTCCTGTCTGACGTGCCCCATCGGGTGGTCATGCGGGCGTGGGAGCGGTGCCTGTTCGGCGTCGTCCCGTCGGTCTGGCCCGATCCGCTGCCGGGTGTCGTCCGGGAGCCGATGACCCGGGGCAGGGCCGTCATCGGCTCGCGTATCGGTGGCATCCCGGACATGATCAGGGATGATGTGAACGGCCTGCTGGTATCCGTCGGTGACGTTGGTGGCCTGGCGGCGGCCATGGCTCGACTCGCATCGGACAGCGCGCTGCGGGAGCGATTGGGCGATGCCGGCCGTGCCTCCGTCGCCGAGCTGACACCCGACGCCATCGGGCGCCGGTTCGCGGCCCTGTATGAGCGGGTCCTGGAGGCCGACTGATGGTGCCCCGACGCATCCATGTGACGGGAGGCCAGGGGAGTGGCAAGACCACGCTTGCCGCTCGCCTCCACGAGCTGACCGGGCTTCCGGTGCACGAGCTGGATCTCGTGGCTCGCATCGGCGGTGGCAATGGGCCGGAGCGCCCTGAGGCCGAACGAGCCGCGCTGGTCGCGGCTCTCGCAGCCGAGGATGCCTGGATCACTGAGGGTGTCCACATCGGCTGGACCGAGCCGCTGCTGGCGCGTGCAGAGGCGATCGTGTGGCTGGACCACGTGTCCTCGAGCGAGCGATCCGGCCGGATGATCCGAAGGTTCCTGGCGGGCGGGCTGCACGAGCTGCGGACCCGTCACGGCCGGGAGCGGTTCACGCGCATGGGGGACTACCTGCGCCACACCCGTGACCTGGGTGGCGCGGTGCTGCACTCCCGTCGGGGCGCGCCGTCCGAGCCCGACCCCCTGGCCACCGCACTCGAGCCCTGGGACGCCACGACCACCCACTGCACCACGAACGCGGACATCGACGCCTTCGTCCGGACGCTTGCCCCGTCCGGCCCGTCCGGCCCGCTCTCACCCCGGGTCGAGGTCGACGGGTGAGCACCCCGGCGTTCATCGCCTCCGCCCTGGGCCACGTGCGCACGCCCGTCTATCGGAATGCGTACGCACTCATGGTCAGCAACGGGCTGACATCCGGCCTGGGCCTGATCTACTGGAGCGTCGCCGCCCGGGCCTACCCGACGGAGGTCATGGGCGCCAGCTCGGCGGCCATCTCCATGATGCTGTTCCTCAGCGGTGCCGCCCAGCTGAACCTGCGACCGGCGCTGATGCGCCTGCTGCCCGAATCGGGCGACCGAGCCATGTGGCTCGTCCGGCGCGCGTACCTCCTGGCCATCGTGGTCAGCGGCCTGACGGCACTGCTCGTGTTTGGTGGCGGCGCGCTCACGGGTGCGCCATGGAGCGCCATCGCGGAGCTGTCATCGCCAGCGGGTGTGCTGCTGATGGTCGTCGGTACGCTCTGCTGGTCCATCTTCAACCTCCAGGACGGTGTCCTCACGGGGCTCCGCCGAACCGGCTGGGTACCCGTCGAGAACGGCATCTACGCGGCGACCAAGATCGTGCTGTTGGTGGCGTGCGTGGTGCTGCTACCGGCGATGGGCATCGTGGTCTCGTGGATCGTGCCCAGCATCGTCATCGTGGGCGTGGTCAGCGTGGTGCTCCTGCGGCGATGGCTGCCGGCGTACATGAGCCTCCATGGCGACCGTCGTCCGGTCGTCGACCGCCGGACGCTCATGACATTCGTGGCCGCGGACTCGGTCGGCGCCCTGTTCGCGCTGGGTGCTACGACGCTGCTGCCGGTGCTCGTGGTCGGCGCGGTGGGGCCGACAACGGGCGCCTACTTCGCCATCACCTGGACCATCATCACGGCCCTCATGCTGGTGCCCGTCAACATGGCCGCGTCCCTGACCGTCGAATCGATCCACACGCAGGCGGTGCTCGGCCCCCAGCTCCGACGCCTGGCCGGACACCTCTACCGGATGCTCATCCCGCTGGTCGTAGCGGTCATCGTGCTCGCGGAGTGGGTTCTCCACATCTTTGGCGAGGCCTACAGCGAGAACGCGACCGTGGCCCTCCGGGTCGGTGCCCTGGGGCTGCTGCCGTTCGCGGCCAATACGCTGTTCCTGGCCACGGCGCGCATCCGGGCACGGTCGCGGTCGATCCTGATGGTGCAGGCGGCCACGGCGCTCCTCACCCTTGCCCTCAGCGGCGCACTCCTGGGGCCGATGGGCATCACGGGTGTGACGCTCGCCTGGCTCATCGCGCAGACGCTCGTGGCGCTCGTGCTGGTTCCCACACGACTGTTGCCATTGGTCGACCGGCTGGAGGCACCGACGGGCTAACGTTGCTGAGCCGGCCATCGGCACACGCACCCGCCGCCCGCACCCGCCGTCGCGCCTATCATTCGAGCTGCGCCAAGGCCACACGGGGTTGGCCGATGTCAGCGGAAGGTGGTGCGATGGGATCGATCCAGCCTCTTGGCGGTCGGCCCATCAGGATCCGCGGTCAGGCCCCGCCGCCGGATGCCCCAGGCGACCCGACCGAGCCGATCGTGGCCGAACTGTTCAGCGTCGAACGCCTGGAGCAGCACGCGACCTCACTGGCCGTCGCCCAGACGGTCACGGACGAGCCTGACCGGGGTCACGCGCTCCGACCGCGGGTCGCCGAGAACGGCCGCGTCCTCCTGGCTTCGTACCGTTCCCTGGCCCGCGCCATCAAGGAAGAACGAGCGGTCACTCCGGCTGCGGAATGGCTGATCGACAACTTCCACATCGTGGACGAGCAACTGCGCGAGATCAGGGATGACCTCCCGACGGGCTACTATCGCAAGCTGCCCAAGCTCGCGGAGGGTCATCTCGAGGGATACCCCCGGATCCTGGGTCTTGCCTGGGCGTACGTCGCACATACCGACAGCCGGTTCGACCCGGAGAGCCTGCGTCGGTTCGTGCGCGCCTACCAGGATGTCCGGCCGCTGAGCATCGGTGAGTTGTGGGCGGTCGCCATCAGCCTCCGGGTCGTGCTGGTGGAGAACCTCCGTCGGCTGGCCGAGCGGATCGTGGACGACCGCATGGCGCGCCAGAACGCCGACGAACTCGCCGACAGCCTGCTGGGTCTGGGTCAGGGCAGCGCCAGCGATGCGCAGGCCCGGCTGCAGCAGCTGACCTCCGCGGCGTTCCCGACTGCCGCCCGGGTCCAGTTATTCCAGCGACTGCGTGACCAGGACCCGGCGGAGACCCCGGCGCTTGCCTGGCTGGAGCGGCTGATGGCCGAGCAGGGCACGACCGCCGAGGAGACCATCCGCGCCGCGCACCAGGTGGAGGCCGCTAGGAACGTGACCGTTCGCAACGTGATCACGAGCATGGGCCTCATCTCGTGGTTCGACTGGGCCGGGTTCGTGGAAAGCGTGAGCCTGGTCGACGAGGTCCTTGGTGCGGCGGACGGCTTTGCGGCCATGGATTTCGCCACCCGGGATTCGTACCGGCACGCGATCGAGGCACTCGCCCGTGGCTCTGGTCGATCCGAGGTCGAAGTGGCGCGGGCGGCGGTGGAGTTGGCCGAGCGGGCGGACGGGGTCGACCTGTCGAGTCCCTCGGCGCGGTCGGATCGGCGGTGCGACCCGGGCTACTATCTGCTCGCTGATGGCCGACAGGCCTTCGAGCGCATGCTGGGCGCCCGTGTCCCGCTTCGCGACCGGGTCTTGCACGCCTACATCGCCGGTGCGTCGCGCGGCTATCTCGCCACCATCGCGGTCGTCACGGTCATCGTCCTGGCGCTGCCGCTCGTCGTCTCCGGGGCAGGCGGCTCGTCCGGTGTCGGCCTGGCGCTGATGGCGCTCCTGGCGCTGGTGCCAGCCTCGGACCTGGCTGTGGCGCTGGTCAACCGGATGGTGATGTACCTGGTCGCGCCGCGCACATTGCCGCGCCTGGAGCTGCGCGACGGGGTGCCGACCGCATTCCGTACGCTGGTGGTGGTGCCGACGCTCCTGGTCGCCAGAGAAGAGGTCGAGGCCCTGATCGGGCAACTCGAGGTCCATTACCTGGGCAACTCCGGCGGCGACGTTCGTTTCGCGATGCTGTCCGATTGGGTCGATGCATCCGAGCAGACGGTGCCCGGCGATGAGGATCTATTGGCGACCGCAGCGGCCGCCATCGAACGCCTCAACCGTCGTCACGGCGAGGCGCCCGAGGGCGGCGCGCGCTTCTTGCTCTTCCACCGCCAACGGCGCTGGAACCCGGCCGAGCAGTGCTGGATGGGCTGGGAGCGCAAGCGCGGCAAGCTGCATGAGCTCAACGCCCTCCTGCGTGGGTCCACGAGCACGAGCATCCTGGACTTGGGGCGGCCGTTGTCGAAGCCACCATCGGACGTGCGGTATGTGGTCACGCTCGACTCGGATACTCAGATGCCTATGGGTGCCGTCACGCGCCTGGTGGGCACGATGGCCCATCGCCTGAACCGAGCGGTCTTCGACGAGCGGACCGGACGTGTGGGGCATGGCTACGCTGTGCTCCAGCCCCGGATCACGCCGACCCTGCCCACCGAACGCGAAGCCTCTCCGTTCCAGCTGGTCTTTTCCGGGGCGCCGGGTATCGACCCATATGCGTCCGCGGTCTCGGACGTCTACCAGGACCTCTTCCAGGAGGGCACCTATACCGGCAAGGGCATCTACGACGTGGACCTGTTCGAGCGGGCGATGGCGGACCGGGTGCCCGACAACAGGCTCCTCAGTCACGATCTGTTCGAGGGCATCTTCGCGCGCGCCGGGCTGGTGACCGACATCGAGTTGTTCGAGGACTTTCCCTCGCACTACCTGGTCGCGGCGGCCCGTCAACACCGCTGGGCGCGGGGTGACTGGCAGCTGCTGCCCTGGGTGCTGGGTACTGCCCGCGATGCCGAGGGTCGAACACGACCGGGGCCGATACCTGGCATCGGGCGCTGGAAGATGATCGACAACCTGCGTCGGACCTTGTCGGCGCCATCAGCGTTCGCGACGCTTGTGGCCGCGTGGCTGGTGCCGTCGGTGTCGGCCACCCTGTGGACTGCATTCGTGCTGGCGACCATCATCGTCCCTGCCTCGCTGCCCGTGCTCGCGGGACTGCTGCCCAGGCGAGCTGGCATCGCGAAACGCAGCCATCTGCGCGCGGTGGCGACGGACCTCATCCTGGCGGGCAGCCACGTACTACTGCGCCTGGCGTTCCTCGCCCACGAGGCAGCCTTGATGGTCGACGCCATCATTCGTACGCTGGGTCGGCTCTACCGCACGCAACGTCACCTACTGGAGTGGACGACGGCGGCCCGGTCGCAGGCGAGCCTGGTCTTCGCCGCTTCCTGGTTCTATCGGCGGATGGCCGTCGCTGTCCTGATGGCCGCGGTCACGGGCGTCCTCGTGGTCTCCCTGCAGCCGGCCTCGGCAACCATCGGTCTGCCCTTCGTGGCGCTCTGGCTGTCATCGCCGCTCATCGCTCGGTGGGTCAGCCTGCCTCGATCGGCGAGGGAAGAGCAGTTGTCGGCCGCGGACCGCCGGACGCTCCGCATGACCAGCCGCCGCACGTGGCGCTATTTCGAGACCTTCGTCGGTCCGGAGGATCATGCGCTGCCGCCGGACAACTTCCAGGACGATCCCAGTCCGGTCGTAGCCCACCGGACCTCGCCGACCAACATCGGGCTGTATCTTCTGGCGACCGTCACTGCCCGCGACCTTGGCTGGATCGGCACCATCGACATGGTCGAGCGGCTGGAGTCGACGCTCGCCACGGTGCGTGGGCTGACGCGCTTCCGGGGCCATCTCTACAACTGGTACGACACGCGCGACCTGCGCCCGCTTGAGCCGGCCTACATCTCGTCGGTCGACAGCGGCAATCTGTGCGGTCACCTCCTGACCCTGTCCAATGCCTGTCAGCGGATGCTCGATGAGCCGCTGCCCGTGGCCGCTGCCCTCGCGGGCATCGACGATGCGATGGAGTTGGCACGCGAGGCAGCCGCACCGGCCGGCGACGACCAGCGCACCCAGACTCTCACTCGTCAGCATCTGGCGGAAGTGCTGCGGCCCGTGGCCGAGGCCAGCATAGGAGTGTCCGCCACGGTCACGGACTGGATCGGTCGACTGGCCGCGCTGGAGGCGCACTCGAGCAACCTGTCGGACATCGTGGCAGCACTCTCCGCTGAGGGCGGCGCAGGTCTGGATGCCGAGCTCGTGGCCTGGACGGAGGCGGTCGGGCGGTCGGTCGCCAGCCACGCTCGTGATCTCGCGCTGCTGGGCCCGCTCGCAGCCGGGACAGGGGATGCCACTCCGTTGCACACGCTCGCCGCGCTCGCGGACTCCTCGCGCGCCGAGGCATCCCCGGGCGACGAGGTATCCGAGGCGGAGGCTCTCGTGCGGCGCCTCCGCGTGGTCGCTGACCAGGCCCAGGTGCTGTTCCACGAGACGGAATTCGGCTTCCTGTTCGATCCCGTGCGCAAGCTGTTCTCGATCGGCTACCAGGTCACGTCCGGGACCCTTGACCCGAGCTATTACGATCTGCTCGCATCGGAGGCGCGACTGGCCAGCTTCCTGGCCATCGCGAAAGGCGATGTCGACCCCGAGCACTGGTTTCGGCTGGGTCGTGCGCTGACGCCTGTGGGTCGTGGCTCGGCCCTCATCTCATGGTCGGGCTCGATGTTCGAATACCTGATGCCGGCGCTGGTGATGCGCGCCCCGGCGCTGAGCCTGCTCGACGAGACCTACCGTCTGGTCGTGGCCCGCCAGATCAGCTATGGTGCCGACCGCGGTGTGCCGTGGGGTATCTCCGAGTCGGGGTTCAACGCGCGAGACCTGCAACAGACATACCAATACGCAAGCTTCGGAGTGCCGGGCCTGGGCCTCAAGCGCGGCCTGAGCGACGATGTCGTGGTGGCGCCGTACGCCACAGCGCTGGGCGCGATGGTCCAGCCCCGGGCCGCCATTCGGAATCTTGCCCGTCTGACGGCGGCGGGGGCCGGCGGCACGTACGGCTTCCGGGAGGCACTGGACTACACCGCCCGCCGCTTGCCGGAGGGCGCCACGGTGGCGGTGGTGCAGAGCTACATGGCACATCACCAGGGGATGTCCCTCGTTGCGATCGGCAACGTCCTGAGTGGCGGCGCCATGATCACGCGCTTTCATGCCGACCCCATCGTTCGGGCGACCGAGCTCCTGCTCCAGGAGCGCATGCCACGGGGTGTCCTGGTCTCACGACCGCGAGCCGAGGAGGTGAAGAGCGCGGCGGACGTTCGCGATCTGGCGCCGCCGATGCCCCGCCGCTTCGATTCACCCCACGACGCGACACCGCGCACCCATCTGCTGTCCAACGGCCGCTATGTCGTCATGGTCACGGCCGCGGGCTCGGGCTACAGCCGATGGGGTGATCTCGCGGTGACTCGTTGGCGCGAGGACGTGACCCGCGATCCGTGGGGCAGCTTCGTGTTCCTGCGCGACACGCGTACGGGTGCGGTGTGGTCGGCTGGCCATCAGCCGGTCGGCGTGGAAGCCGATAGCTACGAGGTCAGCTACGCCGAGGACCGCGCGGAGTACTCGCGGCGCGACGGCTCGATCATCACGGGGCTGACCGTGGTCGTGTCAGCCGAACACGACGCCGAGATCCGCCGGGTGTCGCTGACCAATCTCGGCTCACAGGAGCGCGAGATCGAGTTGACGTCGTACGCCGAGGTGGTCCTCGCACCCCAGGCTGCGGATGTCGCCCATCCAGCCTTCCAAAACCTGTTCGTCGAAACCGAGTACGCACCGGAGGCGGGTGCCCTACTGGCCACCCGTCGTGCTCGGTCGAGTGACGATCCGCCCGTGTGGGCCGCTCATGTGGTGGCAGTAGAAGAGGGCGCCACCGGGGTCATCCAGTACGAGACCGATCGGGCGCGCTTCCTGGGCAGAGGTCGATCGGTCCGGTCACCAGTATCGGTCACCGATGGTCGGCCGCTCTCGAACACCGTGGGTGCGGTCCTCGATCCCATCTTCAGCCTGCGCTGCCGACTCCGGGTCGCCCCCGGCACGACGGTCCATGCGGTGTTCTCGACGGTCATCGCCGAAACGCGCGAGCACGCGCTGGCGCTCGCGGATGAGTGCCGCCAGTCGTCCATCTTCGAGCGGGCCGCGACCCTGGCGTGGACACAGGCGCACGTCCAGCTGCACCACCTGGGCGTAGATTCGGATGAGGCACACCTGTTCCAGAGACTCGCCAATCGGATCATCTACTCCGACCCGACCCTGCGGCCCGCTTCGGGCCTGATGGCTCGGAACGAACGAGGCGCCGTGGGCCTGTGGCCCCACGGTATCTCGGGCGACCTCCCCATCGTGCTGGTCCGGATCGATGGCCCGGAGGGTCTCGATATGGTCCGCCAGATCCTCAGGGCGCACGAGTACTGGCGGCTGAAGCTCCTGGACGTCGATATCGTGATCATCAACGAGCAAGCGGTCTCATACGCCCAGGACTTCCAGAACGCGCTGGAGACCCTCGTTCGCACCAGCCAGTCGACCCTGGCGCACGATTCACACTCTACGCACGGCGGTGTCTACATCCTGCGTGGCGACCATCTCTCGCCCGATGACCGGGTGTTGCTCCAGGCGACCGCCCGGGTCGTCCTGCTGAGCCGGCGCGGGAGCCTTGCAGAGCAGGTCATCCGTCAGGACCGCCCTGCCGCGGTCGCGCCGCCGGTGGCGGTCCCGCGAGTATCGCCTCCCGCAGGGACGAGCGAGGGCAGCGGGCCGGGACGCCCGGATCTGGAGTTCTTCAACGGACTGGGTGGGTTCGCCAGGGACGGCCGGGAGTACGTGATCGTGGTCGGTCCGGGTCAGGCGACCCCCGCGCCGTGGTCCAACGTGATCGCCAACCCGGCGTTCGGGTTCCAGGTCTCCGAGTCGGGCGCGGGCTATACCTGGTCGGAGAACAGCCGAGAGAACCAACTGACGCCCTGGTCCAACGATCCGGTCAGCGACCCTCCGAGTGAGGCCATCTACATCCGGGATGACGCCACCGGCGACCTGTGGAGCCCGACCGCATCGCCCATCCGGGACGAGACCGCCACATATGTGACTCGTCACGGGCAGGGCTACAGCCGTTTCGAGCACGAGCGCCATGGCATCGCGCTCACCCTGGTCCAGTTCGTGCCGCTCGAGGACCCCATCAAGGTCTCTCTGCTGACCATCGAGAATCGGTCCGGTCGTCCCAGGCGACTGTCGGTGACTGCCTACGCTGAATGGGCGCTGGGGTCATCGCGGGGCGCGGCTGCGCCGCACATCGTGAGCGTCCTTGAGCCGGGCACCCAGGCACTCCTGATGCGCAACCCCTGGAACAGCGCATTCGCGGGCCGGGTGGCCTTCTTGGACCTTGGGGGTCGTCAGACAGCATGGACGGCCGATCGGACCGAGTTCATCGGTCGCAACGGGACGACTGCCCGCCCCGCGGGCCTCGCCCTCGGACACCATCTGCTGGGATCCGTGGGCGCCGGGCTTGATCCATGTGCCGCTCTCCAGACGAGCTTCGAACTGGCCGACGGTGCCCAGACGCAGGTCGTGGTCCTGCTGGGCGAGGCACTTGGTATCCCGGACGCGGTCGAGGCCATCCGGAAAGCGCGTCTGGCGGACCACGAAGCCACGCTCCGCGATGTGGCAGCGCAATGGGACGACATCCTGGGTGCACTGCAGGTACGGACGCCCGATCGCTCCATGGACATCATGGTCAACCGATGGTTGCTCTATCAGACACTCGCCTGCCGGCTGTGGGCGAGGTCGGCCTTCTACCAGGCGGGAGGGGCGTATGGTTTTCGAGACCAGCTCCAGGACGTCATCGCGCTGACGACGACCAGGCGTGACGTCGCCCGTGAGCAGCTGCTGCGGGCTGCCGCGCACCAGTTCCCGGAGGGCGACGTCCAGCATTGGTGGCATCCACCATCCGGCAGCGGCGTGCGGACCCGCATCTCTGACGATCGCCTGTGGCTGCCATATGTGGTCGACCGGTACCTCGCGGTGACCGCGGACCCGGCCGTCCTGGACGAGATGATCCCGTTCATCGAGGGGCCGGCACTCCAGCCGGATCAGGATGATGCATATTTCCAGCCGGAGCGATCAGCTCTCTCGGCATCCTTGTTCGAGCACTGCGCCAGGGCCCTCGACTGCAGCCTCGGGGTGGGCAGTCACGGGCTGCCCCTCATGGGCTCAGGCGACTGGAACGACGGCATGAACCGGGTGGGTCGTGAGGGACGCGGCGAGAGCGTATGGTTGGGCTGGTTCCTGTACTGCGTGCTGGCTGCGTTCGCGCCCATCGCCGATGTGCGCGGCGAGGGCCAACGCGCCGCGCGCTGGCGCCGCCACATGAAGGGGCTCCGGCGCGCCCTGGAGCGTCACGGATGGGACGGCGACTGGTACCGCAGAGCATTCTTCGATGACGGCACGCCGCTCGGCTCCGCGGTGAACACGCAGTGCCGGATCGATTCCATTGCCCAGTCATGGGGCGTCATCTCCGGCGCCGCCGACCCGGCGCGCGCCACGCGCGCCATGGCCGCAGTCGAGGAGCATCTCGTGCGCGAGGGCGACGGGCTCGTGTTGTTGTTCACACCACCGTTCGACCACCCCGACCGCGATCCCGGCTACATCAGCGGCTATCTGCCCGGGGTGCGCGAGAACGGCGGGCAGTACACCCACGGAGCGATCTGGTCGATCATCGCGTACGCGATGCAGGGCGACGGCGACAAGGCTGGCGGCCTGTTCTCCATGCTCGATCCGATCAATCACGCCAGCACACACGCCGGCGTCCAGCGCTACAAGGTGGAGCCATACGTCATGGCGGCCGATGTTTATGCCCAGCCGCCGCATGTCGGCCGCGGGGGATGGACGTGGTATACGGGGTCCGCCGGCTGGATGTACCAGGCCGGCGTGGGCTCGATCCTGGGGTTCCACCTCCGAGGCGACGCGCTCGTCCTCGATCCGTGCATCCCGCGCGCGTGGTCGGGATACGAGATCGATTTTCGCTACCACTCCGCCAGCTACCGGATCAGGGTCGACAACCCCCACGGGATCAGTCGCGGGGTGGCCTCGATGGAACTCGACGGCCAGATCCTGACAGGCGCGGGGGCCACGATCCCTCTCGCTGATGACGGCGCCACGCACACGGTGCGGGTCGTCCTGGGTCGGCTCGAGCATGCCGCGCCGACGTGAGGGGACCAGGTCAGTCGGCGGAGTAGACCCCGAAGACCGCATTGAGGCCGGCGGCCTCGGTGTCGATCTGGGCCACGCACTGGCGGGTCCTCAGGTCATAGCACGCCACATGCGTGCCCAGGTAGTGCCGGAAGCCGTTCTTGAGGAAGGCGACGTTCTCGCGGAATCGCGTCGGGCGCATTCGCGAGAAGCCGACCCACAGCCGATCGCCATCGAGCATCAGTCCGCGGCACCAGCCCAGGAGCAGGTCCTTCTCGTGCATGTCGCGCAGGTCGATGACCTCGGTCACCTGCAGCGAGCGCGTGTCGGCGATGACGACCTTGGCGTCCACCGTCGTGAACAGCACCTGGTCGCCATAGACGATGCCGTCATGGATGCGCTCCAGGCCGATGTCGATGCGCCGCGACGGATCGATGAGGGAGACCGCGTCCTTCTGCTGGAAGCGGGTCGCCCATGGCTCGTCACCGACGTAGAACACGTGGTTCGGGTGGGCAAGGTGGGGCTTGGTGGACGCGATGAGCCGGTAGTCAGTGTCGTGCGAGAACCGGTCACCCCACACGGAGGTCCCGGGCTGCCACACGTTGTATTCCCGCACGACATCGCCCGTCATGCTGATCTCGGCGACCATGTCCAGGCCCGTGACGGCGACTAGCAGCGTGCCATCAGGTGTCGGTCGGACGTGATGGACGTCATTGAACGAGGGCAGTGAGATGCGGGTCACCAGCTCGAACGAGGGGACCCGGTAGATGAGTACCTCGGTCTGGGTCGTGAGGTACAGGATCCCGTCGATCAGGGTGCCCGACTTGAACAGCACGGCCGGATCCTCCGGCGGGCACTCCGCCGGAGGGGTGCGGTACTCGACCACCTGCCGAGCGGTGCCGTTGGCGGTGTCGACCTGGAGCAGGACGCCCGATTCGTACTCGTACCAGTCGCCGAAGTGCGCCCGCACCGGGCGCAGGGACCGCTGACGGCCGCCAACGACGTACAGCGATCTGACGCTCGTGGCCGGGGCACCGGAGACGTCCGGCCCGCTGAGACGTGCGATGTCGAGGGTATCGAGCATGGGTCCACCGAATCTATCGAGTACTAGGGTGACAAGGACGTTTGGCCCAGGGGGCGCATAGCCCGGTAGCACCCTACCCCTGGTCCGTTCTGGTGAGGATGATGGTGGCGTTGTGCAGCGTCAACCCATCCGCTTCCATGTCGTTGTCCGCGGGCAACCCAAGACGGCTCAGGTGACTCCGTCCGGACCGGCTGTCGCGCCTTGGCGGGTAGGCTGGTACCGATGACCACCGATCGCGTGTTCCTGGTGGGCATCCTGTGGGCCCTCGTCCTGCTCGGGCTGCTGGTCGTGCGCGAGGTGCTCCGCGTCTCGGGTCGTCCGAGCGCCAAGGTGCTGCTGCCAGGCCTGAACATCCTGGTCGTGGTCATGGTCTGTGCCTTCAGCCTGGCGGCCGTGCTCCGGCTGGGCGCGCTCATCCAGCCACCGGACAGGCCGACGCCCAGCGTCATCGCGGTCGCCTCGGGCGTGCCGGTCCGCACGCCGCCGCCCCAGACGCCCACGATCGCGCCGTTCCCGACCGCCGTCGCATCGGTAGCCCCGCCCGACAGTCCGAGCCCTGAGCCGACCATCGATGTGTCGCCGAGTCCCGTGGCGACGGTCGCGCCGCCAGCGAGCCCGACGCCTTCGCCCAGCCCGACGCCTTCGCCCAGCCCGACGCCTTCGCCCAGCCCGACGCCGAGTCCGTCACCGACCCCGCGGCCCACGCCTGTCCCGACACCCCGGCCCACGCCTGTCCCGACACCGTCACCGACACCCCGGCCGACCCCCCGGCCGACGCCAAGTCCGTCACCGACACC
>JBBQNA010000011.1:0-27525 GCA_038329515.1 Candidatus Limnocylindrales bacterium
GACGTCGCCAGGTAAACGCCCTCGGGCAGCCGCTCGATATGCAGATTAACGATCCGTTCCATGAGTTCGCGATAGCAGTCGAGCTTCGCGCTGTCACCGTTCAGCAAGCAGCGGATAGGGATTGACCGGCGTGCCCTGCCACCAGCGCTCGCCCGGCGGCATGCTTTGAAGCGCGAAGTGGAGGTGAGTGTTGCCCGGCCCCGCGTCGCCCGTGTCACCGACGAACGCGATCACCTCGCCCTCGGGCCCAGCTGCCATCCGGGCACCGATGGCGGCCGGGATCTCGTGACCCATGCACGAGTACCCGAACTCGAGCTGCGCGCTGCGGCCACCCGTCGCATCCCACTGTTTGAGCAGGTCGCCGACCGGTGAGCCGGCGGCCGCGACGATGATGTCGCCCCGCTGAGCCCCCTCCCCCAGCACACGGATGAGTCGACCCTGCGTCATCAGCCCGTCGGCGGGTGCGACATGCTGGGCGAGCTGGCCCGCCCATGCCTCACTCCGGTGGCGGACGTCCGCCACGTAGCCGGGATCCGGGCGGATACCAGCCTTGCGTCCTGCATCGGTGAGGGCGATGAGGGTCTCGCGCGCATCCGCGACCACCGCCAGCGCACCCAGCTTGGTCGCGTCATGCGCGGCCACGTTGATGCCCACGAACCGGACCGCCGCCGCCTGGAAGAGGCTCCTGGACGCCGTGATGAAGTCTCCCAGACGGGTCCCGATGCAGATGACCAGGTCTGCCTCACGCAGCACCGCGTTGGCCGCGGGGTTGCCTTCGACGCCCACACCGCCCAGGCCCAGTTCAGATGCTTCCAGCAGGGCACCCTTGCCCGCGAACGTCTCCGCCACGGGGATGCCAAAGGCGTCCGAGAACTCGCGTAGCTCCGCCCAGGCCTCCGAGAAGTGGATACCCCCGCCGGCGATGATGGCGGGGCGCTGCGCGCCCGCCAGAAGGCGCACGACATGGGCAACGGCGGCCGGGTCGGCGAGGGCGCGCCGGATCGGCCAGGCCCGCGGTTCGAAGAACCGTGTCGGGAAGTCGAACGCCTCTGTCTGGACGTCCTGGGGCAGGCTGACGGTCACGGCGCCGGTCTCCGCCGGATCGGTCAGGATGCGCATCGCTTCCGGCAGTGCGGTGAGCAGCTGCTCGGGTCGGCTGATGCGGTCGAAGAAGCGGCTGACCGGCCGGAAGCAGTCATTGACGCTCAGGTCCGCGTCGATGGGGTGCTCCAGCTGTTGCAGCACATTGCCCTGACGTCGCGACGCGTAGGTATCGGCAGGCAGCAGCAACACCGGCAGCCGGTTGACCGACGCGGTCGCGGCGCCTGTGAGCATGTTCGTGGAACCGGGTCCGATGGACGAGGCACAGGCGAGCGTCGAACGCCGGCGACGCTGGCGGGCATAGCCGATGGCGGTGTGGACCATCGACTGCTCGTTGCGACCCTGGTAGAACGGCATCACATCCCTGGCCGCCTGGAGAGCCTGGCCCAGGCCCGTCACGTTGCCGTGCCCAAAGATGCCGTAGACACCCGCGATGAGCCGCTCCTGCTGGTCGTCGCGCTCGCTGGATTGGACCGCCAGGTAACGCACGAGCGCCTGGGCCATCGTCAGCCGGACGGTCGCCTGCGAGCCGCTCATCCGTCCAGCCCGTGGAACACGACCGTCTTCGCCTCGGTCAGCTCCTGCACCAGGGAGCGGGGACCCTCCCGACCGAAGCCGCTGTCTCGCCGGCCACCGTAGGGCATCAGGTCCGCCCGCCACAGCGGGCTGGAATTGACCATCACCATGCCCGTGTCCACCGCCCGCGAGAAGCGGAAGGCTTCGTGCAACCGGCTCGTGAACACCGCGGCACTCAGGCCGTAGCCCCCAGCGTTCGCCTCCGCGATGGCGTCCTCGACATCGTCGAAGGCCATGACTGCGACCGCCGGACCAAAGAGCTCCTCGCGAGCGATGCGCATGCCCCCCACGACACCGGTCACGACCGCGGGCGTCAGTACGGCACCGTCGCGCTCGCCACCGGTGGCGAGCGTCGCACCGTCACGCACCGCTTCTGCGATACAGCCCTGCACCCGGGTCGCTTCCCGAGCGTCGATCATCGCGCCGAGCCGGGTGCCGGGCGTCAGTGGGTCGCCCACCGGGATGGCCTGGACCAGACCAAGGAGCGCGTCCAGGTAGTCGCCCTGGATGGTCCGGTCGACGACCACCCGCTGGACCGAGATGCACACCTGGCCGGCATTGATGTAGCCACCGGTCGCCGTCGCCGCGGCAGCAAGTGCCACGTCGGCGTCCGCGAGCACGATCATGGGACAGTTCGACCCAAGCTCCAGCAGCAGTCGCTTGGGTCCCGCCAGCCGGGACAAGCGGTCGCCGGTCGCAGCGCTCCCGGTGAAGCTCACGAGCCGCACCCGTGGATCAGCCACGAGTGGCCCGGCCACGTCCGGTCCGGAGCCTGTCAGGCACTGGAGGGCCCGTGGCGGCAGGCCGGCCTCCAGCAGGATGGCGCATAACGCGAGGGCCGTGAGCGGCGTCGCCGATGCCGGCTTGAGGATGACCGCGTTGCCGGAGGCCAAAGCCGGCCCCAGCTTGTGGACCACCAGCAGCATCGGGTAGTTGAAGGGCGTGATGGCCACGATGAGGCCAAGGGGCACCTGGAAGGTCATGCCCACCTTCCCCTCCCCGCCCTTAGCGGCGTCGATGGGCAGGGTTTCGCCACGCAGCTGGGTGCCCTCGAAGGCGCATAGCCGGAGCAGCTCCGGGATACGGGCCACCTCACCGGTGGCCTCGGACAGGGGCTTGCCCTCTTCGCGGGTCAGGATGCGGGCCAGCTCATCCACGCGGCTCGCGATGAGGTCGGCGGCACGGCCCAGGATCGCTGCCCGCTCATGGGCTGGCAGCGCCGCCATCTGGCGGGCGCCGTCGACGCCCGCCACGATCGCCGTCTCGATGTCATCAGCGGTCGCGATGGGCACCGTGTCCACGATGTCGTCCCGAAACGGATCACGGACCTCGAGCCGCGCCCGGTCATCGGACACGACTCGGCCGTCGATGAGCATTCCCGCCACGTCAACCTCCCATCGGGCGCGTCGGGGTCGTCCCGCGGACCGATACAGCGCCGTCAACGCCCAGCACTTCCGGGTTGACGATGTTCCGGGGTGACTCGCCCCGCAGGCATCGGAGCACATCCTCGAGTGCTGTGCGCCACAACCGCTCCCGGGATGCGACGGTCGCGGCCGCGACATGGGGCGAGACGACGATGTCGTCGCGGCCCAGCAGCGGCGAGTCGGGCGGCAGCGGTTCCTCCCGGAAGACATCCAGGCCGGCACCCCCAAGGCGTCCACCATCGAGCGCCTCCAGCAGGGCCACCTCGTCCAACAGGCCACCGCGAGCCGCATTGATGACGATGGCACCCGGACGCATCAGGGAGATGGCGCGCCGGTCGACCAGCCCCGCGGTCGCCGTGGTCAGTGGCGCATGGATGGTGATGACATCGCTGGTCTGGAGCAGCTCATCCAGGGAGCCTGCGGCGCGTGCACCCGCGAGCGCGCGCTGCTCAGGCGTGGCGAACGGATCCCAGGCCAGGACGACCATGCCCAGCGCGCGTGCGACGTTGGCGACACGGGAGCCGATGCGCCCCAAGCCGATGATGCCCAGGGTCAGGCCGTCGAGTTCGACCGCGTCGTGGTCATTGAAGATGTCCCATGCTCCCGAGCGTAGGCTCTTGTCGCAGGTCTTGAGTCGCTTCGCCACTGCGAGCATCAGGGCCAGCGTGTGTTCCGCGGTCGAGATGGTCGGCCCGTCGGGCACGTTGCAGATGGCGATACCGCGCTGGCTCGCCTCCTCGACGGCGACGTTGTCCAGACCCGCACCGGTCCGCGCGATGACCCGTAGTCGAGGTGCCCGGTCCAGGAGCGCGCCGTCGTAGCGCACGCGCACGGATGCGATGACGGCATCCGCCGCCTCGATGCCGAGCAGGGGATCCGAGCCGGCCACGGACCACGCGCCGAGCGTGCGGTCGTCCGGCTCCAGGAGTGACCGCAAGCCGTCCGGAAAGCGACGCTCGGTCCAGATGGTGCTGCCCATGACGGGCCTAGAGGTAGCCGCTGCGGGACTGGTCATCGTGCACCTCCTGCCGCTGATCCCGGGCACGCCGAAGACTCTCGCTGGCCGCCTGGCGCAACAGACGCACGTCCGATGCCACGGCCAGCATCTGGTAGCCCAGCCCGCGCCACGCGACGGCCAGTGCGTCCGAGGGGCAGAAGATGCCCGCCACGACCCCGTGGGCACGGGCGCGGTCGGCGATCCGGGTGAGCTGCCCCAGGAAGGCCGGGTCGGCCACATCGCGAGCGCCCATCGAGATGCGCAGGTCGGCTGGCCCCACGAACACCACGTTCACGCCGGGGACGCCCAGGATCTCGTCCAGGGCATCGAGCGCGGTCACGGTCTCGACCATCACGGCGCAGATGATGTCGCCATTGACTTGGTCCGTCGGCGATTCGCCGCTCCGCAGTGCGGCGCGTGTCGGGCCATACGACCGACTGCCGGCGGGTGCGTAGCGACACGCACGGACCACGGCGGATGCTTCCGCGGCGGACTCGACCATGGGCACGATGACCCCGACCGCACCCAGGTCGAGCGCGCGCATGATGGCCTCGGGCGCGTTCCAGGGCACGCGCAGGAAGGTGGGCGTGCCGGTCACCGACAGGGCCTGCATCATGGGCACGACCGTGTCCGGGCCTGCGAGACCATGCTGCAGGTCGATGCACGCCCAGTCATAGCCAACGCTGCCCATGATCTCGGCCGCAAACGAGTCGGGGATGGAGCACCACGCCCCATAGGTCGAGCCGCCAGACGACCAGGCACCTCGCAGGATCGCTGAAGCCTCGGCCAAGGTCGTCATCGGCCGACCGCTGTGGCCACGCCGAACGGCTCCGCGGTGGCGACGCCGGCCTCAGCAGCCGCCGCGTTCCCAGCAGCCGTCCCGGTCTCGGCGCCCTCAGAGGCGCCCCCCGCGGCTTGGGCAGCCGCGGCGACACGGCGCTGGATACCCTGATGGTGGGCGCTGACGGCCCGTCGAAGCTGCGCCACATCCCCCGCCTCGACGGCATCCACGATCGCGACGTGGAGCGCGAAGGTCTCGACCGGATCGAGGGGCTCGGCCACGAGCGCCCGCGCCCGGGCTTCGTAGAACACCCGCCAGAAGGCATCGAGGACTTTGCCCACCAGAGGCATCGAGTCGTTCTGGTACAGGGCCGCGTGGAACGATCGGTCTACCTGTGCTGGGTACTCGCCCCGAAGCGCCACTCCGTGCCACACATCAAGGATGCGGTGGAGGTCCGATAGCTGCGCTGGCGTCACCGCACCGAGCACCCGTTCGACCATACCCGTCTCGATGACCGAGCGGATGTCCAGGATCTCCCGCAATGCACCGACATCGAAGAGCATGCCGAAGGCCATCTGGTCGAGCACCGCGTCCAGACTGAACTCACGGACGAACAGGCCGGAACCGGGACGCGCTTCCACGATGCCGACGCTCTCGAGTGCCTTGACCGCCTCCCGGACCGAGTTGCGGCTGACGCCCAGGGTCCGTGCCAGCTGACCTTCCGGCGGTAGCGGGTCACCCGCGTGCAACCGTCGGTCGACGATGTAGTCCTTGAGCGCCGCCTGGACGGCGTGGTGGATCAGCTCGCGCCGGGGGATGGGTGCCAGATCGCTCACCAAACCAGCCTTCCATCCTTGTCGAGTCGATACCTGACCAGTTGTAGGATAACCCTACCATTCGACAGGTTCGAGTGATAACGTGCGGTCACGCGGCCCGCTCCGCGCCAGAGTCAGAGGAGGATGACATGATTCGGAGTCGTTTCCTGACGGCAGGCTTGACGGTGGCGTTGATCGCTGCTGCCGCTGCCGCGCCCATCACAGCGCAGGAGCCATCACCGCAGCGCGGTGGCGAGGTGAACCTGTCGCAGTTCGAGGACGCAGATACGCTCGATCCGACCTTCGCGGGCACCGCCGGGGCGCGCGTGGTGTTCATCAACATGTGCGAGAAGCTGTACGACCTGGATGCCGATGGCGCCCTCGTGCCCCAGCTCGCGACCGCACTGCCGACCGTGTCCGAGGATGGCCTGACCGTGACCATCCCGGTGCGCGAAGGCGTGACCTTCAACGACGGCACACCGTTCGATGCGGCCGCGGTGGTCAAGAGCCTGGAACGACACCGTACCGCTGAAGGCTCACGACGCACGAGCGAGTTGAGCAGCATCACCGCTAGCGCCGCACCCGACGCGACCACCGTCGTCCTGACGCTTGCGCGGCCCGACGCCGCCTTGACCGCATCCCTCAGCGATCGTGCGGGCATGATCATGTCGCCCACGCAGCTCGACCTGCTGGGCGCCGACTTTGGCAACGCACCCGTATGCGTCGGGCCGTTCAAGTTCGTCGACCGGGTGGTGGGCGACCACACGACCCTGGAGCGCTCGGAGGACTACTACGACGCTGAGCACGTGTATCTGGACAAGGTCATCTACCGGCCCATCGCGGACGAGACCGTTCGCACCGCGAACCTGCGCGCCGGCGACCTCCAACTCGTGGACCGCGTGGCGACCACGGACGTGGCAGCCCTCAAGGACGACCCCGAGTTCGTGGTCGTGGAGCGCACGTCCAATGCCTACACCGCCATGACCGTCAACATCGCGAATGCGAACGGCATCGCGGGTGAGCCGGGCGTCGTCGACGACCCGCTCGCCAATGACCAGCTGCGCAAGGCGTTCGACCTGGCCATCGATCGGGACCAGATCAACCAGCTCGTCTACAGCGGTCTCCAGGTCGCTGGCTGCGGTCCCATCTCGCCCGCCAATCCCTACCACGACGGTGTCGCGTGCCCCGCTCGCGACCTCGAGGGCGCCAAGGCGCTCGTCACTGCATCCGGCGTGGCCACGCCCATCCGGGTCGAACTCCAGGTGGCCAGCTCACCCGTGAACGTGCGTCTCGGGGAACTGCTGCAGTCGCAGGTCGCGGAGGCTGGCTTCGAACTGGCGGTGCTGCCGCTGGACAACGCCACCGCCTTCCAGAACCAGAACGATGGCGCCTTCGACATCATGCTCACGCCCTGGTCCGGACGCGTCGATCCGGATGCCAACATCTATCGGTTCCACTACTCGACCGGGACGGACAACTTTCCCAAGGCGGTCGATCCGGAGCTCGATGCACTGCTCGACGAGGCACGCTCGGTGAACGACGTCGAGGCCCGCAAGGCCCTGTACGCCCAGATCGTGGAGCGAGTCAAGGAGCGACGGTCCGTCATCTACCTGCAGCACCAGGTCCTGTACTCGGCACACACGAGCGCGCTGCAGGGCTTCGAGCTCTTCGTCGACGGCATGCCCCGCCTCAAGTCGGTGTCCCTCAGCCAGAGCTGATCGGGCGGTCACGGGTCCGAGGGTTTCATGAGCCGGTACTTCCTGCGCCGCGCTGGTGAATCCCTCATCGCCCTGTGGCTGGCCACCATCGTTGTCTTCATCGGTGTCCGGAGCCTGCCCGGAGACCCGGCCATCGCCATGTCGGGCGAAGGCCGGGAGCCGGCGGCCAATGCCCTCATCCGGCAACGCTACGGGCTCGACGAACCCCTCCCCATCCAGTACCTGCGCTGGATCTCGATCACCATTACGGGTGACCTGGGCACGTCCATCCGCACCGGCCAGCCGGTGACCGCGGAGATCCTGAGCCGCATCCCCACGACGCTCGAGCTGGCCGGGCTGGCCGGCCTGTTCGCGATCTGCTTTGGCCTGCCGCTGGGCATCGCCGCGGCGGTCCGGCGTGGCACGCGCCTGGACTATCTCGCGGGCAGCGTCGGCCTCATCGGCCTGTCCATCCCGACGTTCTGGCTGGGCATCGTGCTCATCCTCATCTTCGCCGTGTGGCTGGAGGTACTGCCAGCGTCGGGCTACGTGCCCTTCCTGGAGGATCCCATCCAGAACCTGGAGCGCATGATCCTGCCCGTCATCGTGCTCGGATCGGCTCTCGGCGCGGTGCTGTTGCGCCAGGTGCGTTCGGGCATGATCGGATCGCTGGGCTCTGACTATGTGCGCACCGCCCGGGCAAAGGGCCTGACGGAACGCCAGGTCGTGGTCGGCCACGCGCTTCGCAACAGCCTCATCACGGTGGTCACGATCCTGGGCCTGGAGCTGGGAGCATTGATCTCGGGGTCCGTGGTGACCGAGTCGATCTTCCTCATCCCGGGCTTCGGGCGGTTGATCATCGAGGCGGTCAGCCGGCGTGACTATCCCGTCATCCAGGGCGTGGCGCTCTTCAGCGCGGTGGCCTACATCGCCATCAACTTCGGGGTCGACCTGCTGTATTCGTATCTCAACCCCAAGGTGCGTATGGGATCCACGGCACAGTGACCCTGGTCACCGCCGACCCGGCGACCTTCCAGGGTAAGGGCGTCGTCCGACGGCTCATGAGTCGGCCACCTACGGCGATCGGTTGCATCGTGGCCCTGACCATCATCGTGGTGGCCATCGCGGCGCCCATCGTGGCGCCCTACCCGCCGGCCGCCAACGACTTCGACGCCATCCTGTCGCCACCCACGTTCGCCCACCCCATGGGCACCGATGAGTTGGGACGCGACACGCTGTCGCGGGCCATCTGGGGCGCCCGGGCGTCGATGCTCGCGGGCATCCTGGCGACCCTCCTGGCGGTCGTCGTGGCGGTGCCCATCGGCCTCATCTCGGGCTTCTATCGCGGGCGCATCGATGGCCTCACGATGCGCGCCACGGACGCGATGCTGGCCTTCCCGTTCCTCATCGTCGCGGTGCTGCTGACCGCGATCCTGGGTCCCTCGCTCCAGAACGCCGCGCTCGCCATCGGGCTGGTCCAGATCCCCAAGCTGATACGCATCACACGGGGCGAGGTGCTGGGTCTGCGGGAGGAAAGCTTTGTACAGGCGGCCATCGCCGACGGCGCACCGGACCGCAGCGTCATCTTCCGCCACATCCTGCCCAACACCCTCAATGTGCTGCTGGTCCAGGCGACCGTCGTGCTGCCGTTCGCCATCCTCGCGGAAGCGACCCTCTCGTTCCTGGGTCTGGGAGTCCAGCCACCGACGCCGTCATGGGGGGTGATGCTCACGGCCGCGCAGCCATATCTGGGCACCGCGCCATGGCTGGCCATCGCGCCGGGCATGGCCATCCTGCTCACGACACTATCCTTCAACCTGGTTGGCGACGGCCTGCGCGACGTCCTTGATCCACGGCTCGACCGATGAGCCCGGTGCTCGACGTCCGGGATGTCTCGGTGCGCATCCGGGTACCCAGCGGTCATCACGTCCAGGCGGTCGACCGAGTGTCCTTCAGCGTCGAGCCCGGCGAGACGCTGGCCATCGTTGGTGAATCCGGCTGCGGCAAAACCATGCTCGCGATGGCGGTCCTGGGTCTGCTGCCATCCGGTGGTGAGATCACGAACGGCGAGGTGCTTCTGGACGGCGAGGACCTTCGCACGGCGACGCCCAGCCGTCTCCGTGACATCCGGGGACGAACCATCGGCACGGTCTTCCAGGAACCCATGGCGGCGCTCGACCCGGTGCTCACCATCGGTCGTCAGATCGCGGAGGTCATCCAGCGTCACGAAGGGCTGTCGAAGGATGCGGCTCGCGGTCGGGTACTGGAGCTGATGTCGCTGGTGGGCATCCCCGACCCTGCGTCCCGCATCGACCAGTATCCCCACCAGTTCTCGGGGGGCATGGCCCAGCGGGTCGTCATCGCGATGGCCATCGCCTGTCGGCCGCGAGTGCTCTTGGCCGACGAGCCCACGACCGCTCTGGACGTCACCATCCAGGCGGCAGTGCTGCGGGTCATCGACTCACTCAAGCACCAGCTGGACATGGCGGTCGTGCTCATCACCCACGATCTGGGCGTGGTCGCGGACGTTGCCGACCGGGTCATGGTCATGTACGCCGGCCGGGTCGTGGAGGAAGCGGATGTCCTGGACACCTTCGCGGCGCCCCAGCATCAGTACACGCGTGGCCTCATGGGCGCCATCCGGCATCCCACCCGGACCCCGCCGCGCTCGCGGCTGACCGAGATCCCGGGCATGGTGCCGACGTTGCTGGCTCCCGCCCAGGCCTGCGCGTTCGCACCCCGCTGCCCGCTCGCCGACGATCGCTGCCGGGCAGAGCTGCCCCTCCTGGGACCCATCCGGGACCATCACGCCGTGGCCTGCTTCCACCCCGGCGTGCCGGCATGACCCACGACCCGATCGACATCGGTGCTCCGTCGACGACTGCGGTGCCCGAGGCGGTGCTCGAGATCGTGGACCTGGAGATGCACTACTCGGTCGGCGGTGGAGTCCTGGGCAAGCGCTCCGTGGTGCGTGCCGTGGACGGTGTGTCACTGACCCTGCGGCGAGGTGAGACGGGCGCGCTCGTGGGCGAGAGTGGCAGCGGCAAGTCGACCGTGGGCAAGTGCATCATCCGACTGGTCGAGCCGACGAGTGGCCGGGTCTCATTCCTGGGACGCGACACCACCCACCTATCGCGGCACGCCCTCCGGCCATTGCGGCGAGATATGCACGTGGTGTTCCAGGACCCCTATCTGTCACTCAACCCGCGGATGACCATCGGTCAGATCGTCGCTGGCCCGCTGGTCCATAACGGTCTGCTCCGACGTGGCGACCGTCGCGCCCAGGTGGGCGAGCTGCTCGACCGCGTCGGGTTGCGACCGGAACTCCAGGACCGATACCCCCACAGCCTGTCGGGCGGCCAGCGCCAACGCGTCGCCATCGCACGTGCCCTCAGCTGCCGTCCTGCGTTACTCGTCGCGGACGAGCCCATCTCGGCGCTCGATGCATCGGTGCAGGCGAGCACCCTCAACCTGCTGCTGGAACTCCAGGCGGAGATGGGCTTTGCCTGTCTGTTCATCACCCACGACCTGTCGGCCGCGGAGTTCATGGCCGACTGGATCGCGGTCATGTACCTTGGGCGCATCGTCGAGATCGGCTCGCGGGAGCAGATCTTTGGCCAGCCACGGCACCCGTATACGCAGGCACTCCTGTCCGCGGTGCCCTACCCTGACCCAGTCATCCAGCGGACGCGACGGGCCATCGTGATCGTGGGTGACCCACCCAGTCCTATCGACCCGCCCAGTGGTTGCCGCTTCCACACCCGCTGCCCCATCGCGATCGACCGATGCAGCGAGGTGGAACCGGAGTTGGTGGACCCGGCGGACGCGGGCCACCTGGCACGTTGCCATCTCGTCGGGCCGCAAGGCGAACCGCCGGTCGTGCCCGTCGGGCAACCACGGCAACACGCATGGGGGGATCGCACGTGAAGACCACACGCCCAGAACTCCGGGGTGACTTCGGGATGGTGTCGAGCACCCAGTGGCTCGCCACTGGGACTGGCATGTCCGTGCTGGAGCGCGGCGGCAACGCGTTTGATGCCGCCGTCGCCGCAGGTCTGGTGCTGCAGGTAGTCGAGCCGCACCTGTGCGGGCCCGGCGGCGAGGTCCCCATCGTCGCCTGGTCGGCGACGACCCGCATGCCGTTCGTCATCTCGGGTCAAGGGCCCGCGCCCCAGTCGGCGACCATCGAGCGATTCCGGTCGATGGGCTTCACGCAAATACCCGGCACGGGCGTGCTTGGGGCGTGCGTCCCGGGTGCCTTTGGTGGCTGGATGCGCCTGCTTCGCGACTACGGCACATGGAATGTCGGCTCCGTCATGGAGTATGCCATCGGGTATGCGCAGCGCGGCTTCCCGACCCCGCCCAGGATGGCCCAGACCATCGACGCCATCGCGGGCACGTTCGAGGAACATTGGCCGACCTCGGCCGCGCATTACCTGGGCCGGCACCGCCCGGTCGCCGAGGCGATCACTACCAATCGGGATCTGGCGGCGACGTACGCCGCGATCGTCCGGGAAGCCGAACTCGCCGGGCCAGACAGAGAACGACAGGTCGAGGCAGCCACCAGGGCGTTCTATCAGGGCTTCGTCGCTGCCGCGATCGATCGCTTCGGCCGTGATACCCACGCGGACGCGACAGGTCGTCAGACCACGGCATTGCTCACCGGTGCTGACATGGCCAACTGGAGCGCCGGCGTCGAGGCACCCACGGTCCTGGGCTACCGCGGCAGGACGGTATGCAAGACGGGTCCCTGGGGCCAGGGCCCCGTGTTGCTCCAGCAACTCGCGATCCTTGAGGGCTTCGACCTGGGATCCATGGGCCATCTCTCCGTGGACTGGATACACACGATCGTCGAGACGGCCAAGCTCGCGTTCGCGGACCGCGATGCGTGGTATGGCGACCCACGCTTCACGGACCCGCCCATGGAGGACCTGCTTAGCCGCGCATACGCGGCTGAGCGACGGGGGCTGATCGGCGAGACCGCCGATAGCACGCTTCGGCCAGGGAGTCCCGGAGGCCGCGAGCCGCATCTCCCGTCGTCATGGGACGGTCCGGTCAGCGGCGCGGCACGTCCGGGAGCGGGAGAGCCGGGATCCCATCGGCTCGGTCGAGGCGATACCTGCCACGTCGCTGTCGCGGACCGCTTCGGGAACATGGTGGCCGCCATGCCGAGCGGCGCCTGGCTCCAATCCTCGCCGGTCATCCCCGGGCTGGGCTTCCCGCTCGGGACCCGGGCGCAGATGTTCTGGCTCGACCAGGACCATCCCAATTCGCTGCAGCCGGGCAAACGACCCAGGACGACGCTCTCACCCAGCTTGGTCCTTCAGGACGGCGAACCGGTGCTTGCATTCGGCTCGCCCGGCGGCGACTTCCAGGACCAGTGGGGCCTGCTGTTCCTGCTGGCTGTGCTGGACCACGGTTTTGGCCCCCAGCAGGCGATCGACGCCCCCGCCTTCCACACCGGGCACCTCATCGGGTCGTTCGATCCACGGCCGTTCGAGCCCGCCTCGCTCTACCTCGAGCAGCGGATCCCGGGCACGACCATTCGTGAGCTGGAGCGCCTCGGACACAGGGTCACGGTGAGTGACCCATGGTCGCTCGGCTGGTTGTGTGCGGTGGGCCGCGATCCCCGGACCGGCTTGCTGTGCGCAGGCTCCAACCCTCGCGACGGCCAAGGGTTCGCGGCGGGACGCTGAACCGCACGTTCGGCACAAGCGCCACCCCGCCACTCACACCCCGAGAGCGTGCAGGTACTGGAGGTTTCGCCGCTGTGCCGCCACCAGTTGCGCCCGCGAGACGTCGGGCCCCAGGAAACGGTCCTGCTCCAGGACTAGCCAGCCCGTGTAGTCCGTCGCAATCAGTGCAGCGATCGCCTCGTCGATGTTCGAATCGCCGTCGCCCAGTTCCGGGAAGACACCCCGGACGAGCGCCTCGTAGAGGCCCAGTCCCTCCCGCTTGACATCCTCGAGGATGCCCATCCGGCAGTCCTTGATATGCACGTGCTGGAGCACCGCACGGTAGTCGCGGATGCATGTCGCCGGGTCCGCGCCACCGAACCGGAAGTGCCCGGTGTCGATGCACAGGCCCACCAGTGAGGCATCTAGCCGGTCGACCATGCGCTCGATCTCGGCCGCGGTCTCGAGATAGGTGCCTGCGTGGGGGTGGATGACTGCCCGCAGGCCCATCTCCTGGACCATCTCTCCTGCGCGATGGATGTTGTCCATCATGGTCGCGAACCGGGCGTCATCCAGCTGCGCTTCGGGATGCTCCTCGATCCGCCCCGACCAGCGCAGTCGCTCCGGCTCCTCGATGCCCTCACAGAGCACGGCGAACGGTGCCGAACCCTCGGGTGATGCCTCGATGAGCAGGCGCACCTGGTTGGCCAGCCACTCCCGATCCGGGCCGGCCAGGTCAGCATGACTGAAGCGTTGCGGCAGGAACGCGCCGACGAGCTCCAGACCGCGTCGCTCCAGTCGCGCCCGTGCCGCGCTCCCCTCGCCCATGAACGCGGGAGGTCCAAGCTCGGTGCCGAGGTAGCCGATGCCCAACATCCAGTCGAGCATCTCGTCCGGCTCGGGCATCCAGATGTCGTCCAGGACGATCTCGTCCACACCGAAAGAGACGGGGGCGCTGGCGATGCGCATCCGGGCAGGAGCTCCGTCGATGGTGCTCATGCCGGCGTGATGATGATCTTGGTGGCCTCACCCGAGCGGAGACGCGCGATGCCATCCCCGGTGGATGCCAGCGGCAGGATCGCGCTGACCATGGGTCGCAGGTCAACGAGCCCGCTCTCGACCAGGCGTATCGCGGGTGGGAAGGTGAAGTCGGTGATGTAGGAACCCATGATGGTCAAGCCTTTCTCGGTGATCTGTGTCTGGTGGATGGGGGGACGGGCATTGGCATTCATCCCGAAGATGACCAGGCGGCCACTCTGGCCCGCGATATCGATGGCCTGCGACAGGACGCTGCCGACCGCATCCACGACGATGTCGGCGCCATCCGGCAGCAGTTCATGGCGACGTGCCGCCAGCTCGTCGGGTGTCACGACCGCCGTCGCGCCCAGGGCGAGCGCGACGCTGGCCCGCTCTGGCCGGGGCTCGACCACGATCACCGGATGGGCACCCGATGCCCGTAGCACGGCGGTGAACAGACAACCGATGGCGCCGGCGCCAAAGATGATGGCCGACTCGCCCGGACGGGTGGCCGCCCGCTGGGTGCCGTTGATGACACACGCGAGGGGTTCCACCATCGCCGCGATCTCGGCCGGCACGTGCTCCGCGATGGGGTGACATGCCGGGGCTGGCGCCACCACGTGGCTGGCCAGCGCGCCGTCCCGGAAGATGCCCAGGGCCACGATGTTGGAGCACGTCGCGGGTCGGCCGGCGCGGCACGAGACGCACGCGCCGCACTTGGGGTCCGGATCCACGACCACGCGCTGACCCACCAGCGCCGGGTCAGCGGACGGCCCCGCAGCGATGACCCGACCCACGAACTCGTGGCCCATGATCACGCCGGGGGTCGCCGGATGGCCGGGTGGCACATTCAGTATCTGGACGTCCGTGCCGCAGATGCCACAGGCCGCGACCGCGATGAGCACATCGTCGGGTCGATCGATCTGGGGCATCGGACGGTCCTGCAGGGTCATCTGACCCGCTTCCTCGAAGACGATGGCCTGCATCCAGCCACTCCTTTCCCGGGGCGCACCCCTGCATATCAGCTCGTCGATACCGCCTGGTCGAGGCGGCGCAACCTCAGGGCTCCGCCGACGCACGTCCCTCCATGCGACGCCTGGCTGCCTCCAGGGCAGCCTCGAAGCGCGCCAGGTCTCGCCGGTCAGCGATGGGTGCCAGCTCCCGAAGCCAGGCAAGGGTGCCCTCGAGCAGGTCCAGTGACGGCTGCGCATCCGCTGCCGGCCGAGGGTGATCGGGCACCTCGAGGTAGATGGCCGAGGTGTGGGCAGCCATGCTCGATGCGAAGGCCGAGCCAACGGCCAGCGGACTGCGGCTGCGGCCCGCCATCCAGCCGCTGGTGTCGACCCGCAGCGTGTCCCGCAGCATCAGCTCGCGCGTGGGTGTCGGGCTGGACTGGCTGGCCACGACCCGGCCGCCGCGGATGACCTCCACGACCGAGATGACCGGCTGCGCCGCACGCGCCACCAGCTCCACCTCGACGTGTGCGCCGTGGTCCAGGCGCAGCTCGTCGCCTGGCACCCGACCATCGACACGCAGCTCCAGGATGGGTCCGGAGGTCACGAACGTGCGACCCGCACGGATGGCCGCCGACCAACCAGCGAAGGTCAGCGATGCGCCGTCCTCCAGACGCGCCCAGGTCCGGATCTGGCCCACTGGGACTCCCGCGGACATCCGGTCGGTACCACCTACGATGGGCAGCCGGTAGCCCGCATCGAGATAGCGATACCACTCCCGGATAGGCGGCCCATCCAGGGTCGGGTCGAAGCACTGGAACTCCAGCGCATCCACGAGCCCCAGCGCGATGTCCGCCGCGATCTCGGCCAGTGGCAGCGGGAAATGTGCGGCGATGTTCAGTCCGCCCGCTGCGCGGTTGCGCTCCAGCCAATCGGCCATCAGCAGGTCCACGGCTCCCCCGATGCGACCCTCCGGTGCGCCACCACTGGCGAACGGCAGGATGGGCCGCGAAGCACCTACCAGACCGACGTGCCCCAGCATGTTCTGGCGGTTCTCGCTGCCGACCCAGACCGCGTGCTCGCCCGAGGCATGCAGTTGGTCGCCACCCAGATCCGCCATGCTGGTGTGCAGGTCACCCCATTGGGTGGCCAGCAGGTGGACGACGTTGATGCCCTCGGCGCGTGCCTGGAGGAGCGCCGTCGGTGGCGACAGGTAGTGGACGTGGGAGTCGCCCGAGACCCAGGTGCCGAGCGATGGTCGGACGGGCGCCTCGAAGGTCAGACCCACCGATCCGCGATCGAGATCGGTCGCCGTCAGGCTGGCCTGGATGGGCTGGGCATCAGGCCCCGCGACCGCGATGAGCTGGGCGCCATCGGCCGGCAGGTCGATCTCGAACGCGCCATCCACGTACGCGTACGCGGATCCGCCCAGCTCCAGGTCCGCGCCGATGTCCTCGTACAGGCCCGGGTTGACGGTATCCCGATGACCCAGTGGCGGCAGGTAGCGACCGTCCGACGCATGGATCCGCACGCGTGCCGCCGCGGGACGGCCCTCACCATCCGTGATGGTGACGCTCAGTCGTCGGTCGGCCGCTGGCAAGAGCTGGATCCTGGGCGCCGCATCGGTCAATGGAAGGACGTCCGGCGCATCCCCGGACGCTGACGTCCGTCCGGAAGGGATCGCGCACGCCTGGCCGCCGATGCGGATCGTGGCGTCGTCGGCCGCCGCGATCTCGATCTCCTCCGCATCCGAGAGCTGGAGCGTATCCACGCCCCAGCCCGCGACATCGGCCGCGGCGGGCGGCACGGGG
Organism: Candidatus Limnocylindrales bacterium; assembly: GCA_038329515.1. Taxonomy (GTDB): domain Bacteria; phylum Chloroflexota; class Limnocylindria; order Limnocylindrales; family CSP1-4; genus JAFMJV01. The sequence continues at coordinate 16,848 of JBBQNA010000011.1, forward strand.
ATGGCTCGGCGCCGAGCCACCACACCCAGGTCGACGTCGATGGGCAGTGTCGATGCGCCCGTCAGCCGCAGCGACCGGCGTGGCTGCCAGCGCAGCGGCGACGCGTTGCCGCTGAACGTGGTCATGGCCCCGACCACGACCACGCGACCGTCGCCAGGTCCCTCGATGGGCGCCATGCTGATGCTCCGGAGCGCCCGTGGTGCGCCCGTGGCATCAGCTACCTCGATGGCATGCAGCCAGAACATGAGCTCGTCCGTGGCGCTCGGCACGTGGTCCTCGACGCCCGATTGCCGGGCGCCCCACCCGCCGGGCAGGATGGTCATCGGGCCCGCGTGGCCGGTCGGCGCATAGCGGCCGGGCTGCTGTGGCGGGTGGGCCCCCAGGGGCTCGACGGGCGACTCGACCCTGTGAGGCACCGCTCGGAAGGCCATGCTGCCCCAGCCGATGATGCCCTCGTTGACCTCGAAACGGCGACGCAACACAACGTCGACCCGATTCCCGTCGTCGAGGGTCACGGCGACCTGGGCGAGCGGCTCACCCAGCGGCACCACCCAGCCGATGGGCACGGCCGGCGGCCGGTCCCCGGCCGCGTCGCGCCAGGAATCACAGAACTGGAACAGCACGATATGGGTAGCCATGATGCCGGTCATGTCCACCACCACCGACCGGTCGATGAGCAGCCACTGCCGTGCCGCGTCATCGCCACCCAGCCGGAACGGCAGGCCCCGGACGGTGATGTCGCCCCTGGGCGCCCGAGCCAGCGGCGTTGCATAGCGAGGGTGCAGGCGACGGGCTACCTCGGCATCACTCGCGGCCCGCGCAGCACCCAACTCGACGACGCGCGCCAACGGGGATACCGCGGCAGCCAGGCTCGCCATCAGGTCGCATCCCGACGTCGTACCCGACGACCGACCGACAGCAGCACGATACCCAGACCGAACATCAGCAGCGTGCCCAGCAGCAGCAGGGTCGCGATGGCATTGACAGCCGGTGTGACTCCGAACTTGATCTGGGTGTAGATGTAGGTCGGCAGCGTGAGCTGGGGGCCCACGGTGAAGAACGTGATGACGAACTCGTCGATGGACAACGTGAAGCTGATGAGCGCCCCGGCGAGGATGGACGGCCAGATGAGCGGCAGGATGATGTGGCGGGCGGCCTGGCGTGGTTCGGCGCCGAGGTCCGCGGCCGCCCACTCCAGCTTTCGGTCGAAGCCCTGGAGCTGGGCCGCCACGATGAGGATGACGAACGGCACGGTGAACACCAGGTGCCCGGCCACGACGGTCAGGAGCGACAGCTCCAGGTCCAGGACCCGGCGCAGGAAAAGCAGGATGCCGATGCCCAGGAGCATCCCGGGCAGCATGATGGGCAGCGTCGCCACGATGCGCGCCGCGCCTGGATAGCGGATGCGGCCGCGCACGAGCGGGAAGGCGGCCATGGTGCCGATGATGGTGGCCAGGATCGACACCGCAACGGCGACGAAGATGGAGTTCTTGACCGCGTCCAGCAACAGCCGATTGGTGAGCGCGTCCTCGTACCAATCCAGGGTCAGCCCGGTGATGGGCAGCCCGGGTGACGCGGGCTCGTTGAACGAGAAGATGATGAGCAGCACGATGGGCACATACAGGAAGGCCATCACGATGACCGCCCACAACCACAACACGCGCCGCGTGGCGCGGGCGTGGGGACTCACGGGCATGGTCTCGATGGGGTCGATGCCTCTAGCCACGGGCCACGACATCCTCGACCTGGAGATGCCGCCGGAACACGATCAGGAGCAGCGTGACGAAGGCCGCGATGACGATCGCGAAGGCGGCGCCCTGGGCGATCTGGGCGCCCCGGAAGAAGTTGATGACCAGGTTGCCGATGAGCACGCCCTGTGTCCCGCCGACCACGACCGGGGTGAGGAACTCACCGATGATGGGCACGAACACGAAGATGCAGGCGGTGATGATGCCCGGCCGGATCTGGGGCAGCAGGATGTGGCGGAGTGCCTGGTCCGGCCGCGCACCAAGGTCCTGCGCGGCGCGCAGCTGGCCGAAGTCGAACCGCTCGAGCGTGGCGTAGAGCGCCAGCGCCGCGAACGGGAAGGACACGTATACGAGGACGATGAACACGCTCAGGTCGTTGTAGGTGAACAGGCGCGTGGGTGCGTCGATGATGCCCAGGCCCATGAGCAGCTGGTTGATCACTCCCCGCTCGCCCAGGATCGCCTGCCATGCGTACACCCGGAGCAGGTAGCTGGTCCAGAAGGGCACGATGACCGCCAGCAGCACGATGCGCTGCCAGCGCCGGCTGACATAGCGCACCAGGAAGTACGTGAACGGCAGCGCCGTCGCGAGTGCCGCAACGGTCACCGCTGCCGCCATCACGAGGGTCTTGCCGAACGTGCGCAGGTACGTGGGCACCGTGAAGAACTTGACGTAGTTGTCCACGTTCCAGTCCGGCACCAGGTGGAAGCCGGCGTCCGTGCGCCAGAAGCTGAACACGACCATGAAGGCCATGGAGCCCAGGAACAGGACACCCAGGACAAGCGCCGCCGGTATCGCGGGCCACAGGCGCGCGACCGATCGCCGCTGGCCGATCTCGGGAGCATCGGCCGGGGTGGTGCCCCGGCCGACCTCGGAGGTCACGATGTCAGGGTTCTGCGGCCGATCAGGCGCCGAACACTTCGTTGAAGGCCTCGATGGCGGCCTGCGTGGATGTACCGGGGCCCTTGAGGGTCATGGCCTGGACCGTCTCGGGCTTGTTGTACAGGAACCGGTCAGCGCGCTCCTGGTGGCCGTTGTTCACCAGCACCTTGTACGCGGCTTCGTTGAACAGGGGCCTGCCGTACCGCAGGAAGTTCTCGGCGATGTGCTCCGGTGTCTGGGCCATCTCCAGCCACGGCCGGACGAGCGCCGAGTTGGCACCCCCGGTCACGATCATCTCGGCGTCCATCCAGCCGATGGTGCCTTCCTTGGGTGTGAAGACCTTGATCTCCGGCCCACCGGCTTCCCTGACGCGCTCGTCGTAGCCCAGGTTGCCGGTCGCGATCCACACCTCACCGTTCGTGAGGGCGTTGATCACGTCCGTGTTCTGCTGGGCGAGCCGCAGGACATTCGGCTTGAGCCGGATCATCAGCTCCTTGGCCTGTGCCAGCTCTTCGGTCGTCATGTTGTACGGGTCGCCGACCCCGGCCAGCTTGCCCATGTACGCGGGCACTTCCTCGGGCTGGTTCTCGACCATGACGCGTCCCGCGTACTTGGGGTCGAGCAGGACCTCCCAGGAATCGGGCGCCGGGGAGACATGGGCAGGATCGTAGTAGATCTGCACCGGTGACCATCCGAAGGGATAGCCGAGGTAGCCGGCGGGGGTGGTCCAGATGTCGAACTCACGGGCCAGCGAGTACAGGCCCTTCGACACTTCCAGCTCGTTGATGTCCCAGGCGTCGATGAGGCCGTCCTCGAAGTAGCGAGGCACCCACAACGCATCGCCCGAGATCATGTCCAGCTGGCCGCCGACCTCGCTGACGCGGATGAAGCCTTCGGCGTTGCCGGCCAGCTCGCTGATGCTGGGGGTGATGTCGATGGCGGCGGTGATGGCGTCCAGCTGCTCCTGGTAGAAGTGGTCGCTCCACGTCATGAAGTTGAACGTGCCGGTCGGACCGGCCATTGGCGACTGGGCCATGACGCGTGATGCGGAGGCGAATCCCCCCATGGCCATCGCACCGGTGACACCCGCCGTCGTCTGCAGGAACCGACGCCGGGAGAATTGCTTGCTCAAGTGGTCCATCGTTGGTCTCCTCCGTTAGTCCGCTTCCAGGATCATGGCCGCGTCATCCGCCCACCAAATGCCCACCTCCATCTCCAGTGACTCGTCTTGGGTGAGTCGGCCAGCGCCCGCCTGGTGAGGTCGGTGCACGACGATGGCGCCTGCCGCCGTGTCGACCGTGATGCGCATGTGATTGCCGAGGAATGCGACATGCGTGATCCGGCCGCGCAGGCCGGGTCGCGAACCATCGTACGGCGCGGTCCCAAGCTCCAGGGACTCGGGTCGCACCATGAGTATCGCCGCGCCATCCGGGGAACCGGCAGGCACCGGGACGCGCTCCGTCGGCGATACGAGCAACCACGCTCGGTCGCCGTCATGTTCCACGACGCCGGCGATGAAGTTCGATTCACCGATGAAGTCGGCAACGAACCGGTCCACGGGTCGGTAGTAGATCTCGCGCGGCGTGCCCACCTGGGAGATCCGGCCGCCCGACATCACCGCGATCCGGGTGGCCATCGAGAGGGCCTCTTCCTGGTCGTGGGTGACGAACACGAACGTCGTGCCCACCTGGCGATGGATGCGTGACAGCTCCGTCTGCATCTGGCGCCGCAGCTTGAGGTCAAGCGCGCCCAATGGCTCATCGAGCAGCAGCACCGCGGGCCGCTTGGCCAGTGCGCGGGCGAGCGCCACACGCTGCTGCTGGCCGCCCGAGAGTTGCGACGGCAGGCGATGTGCGAGGGCACCAAGCCCTGCCAGCTCCAGGTACTCGGCAACCCGCATATCGGTCTGCCGGCTGTCCAGCCCTTCCATCCGCAGGCCGAAGGCCACGTTCTGGGCGACCGTCATGTGGGGGAACAGGGCGTAGTTCTGGAAGACGGTGTTGACGTTCCGCTTGTGTGGCGGCAGGTCGTTCACCCGGCGGCCCTCGATACGCAACTCGCCCGAGGTCAGGGGGATGAAGCCACCGATGAGGTTGAGCGTCGTGGTCTTGCCGCAGCCCGACGGGCCGAGCAGGCAGAAGAACTCCCCGGCACCGATGTCCAGGGAGATGCCGTCCAGCGCGACGGCCGAGCCATAGGTCTTGGTCGCCGTGATGAGCTCGATGGCGGGGCCGCCATCAGCGCGTCCGGCGGCCGTGGGCCCGGTGGTCATGCCTGTGCCCAACCGTTGCCGTGCGGATGGGCGACCAGAACCGCCGACAACCGCTCCAGCGTCTCCGTGTCGAACGGTGCAGGCCAGTCGAACATGACCTCGTCGGCTCCGGCTGCCTTGTACGCGGCGAGTCGCGGGAGCGCTGCGTCCAGGGTGTCCGCGAACGGATCGTCGGCCGCCATGGTGGCCGCCTCGCCCGGGGCATAGCCGTTGTGCTCCAGGATGCCCGACAGCGAGGCGATCGCCTCCGCCCGCGTGGCGCGCAGGTGCGGCGGCGGCAGGCCCACCGTCCGTCGGATCGCGGCCGGGTCCCGCCCGATGGCGGCGCAGTGCCCGTCAAGGACGCCGGACTTGTGGGCGAACGTCGCCACATCGCCCTCGCCGTTCCAGGCGTCCGCATCGCGCGCCACGATGCGCAGGGTCCGGCGCTCGCCGCTGCCGCCGATCATCAGCGGCAACGGCCCGAGTGGCGCTGGATCGTTACGTGCCCGCTCCATGCACACCCAGCGGCCGCTCGTGGTCACTTCGTCGCCATCGCGGAGCGCCCGAACGGCCGCCGCCTGCTCATCCAGGCGATCGAGCCGCTGCCGGATGGGTGGCAGCTCAAACCCGAAGGCGTGGTGGTCACGTTCGTGCCAGCCAGCGCCGAGGCCCAGGGACATCCGGCCGCCCGAGATATGGTCCAGGGCGGTCGCCATCTTGACCAGGAGGCCCGGATTCCGGTAGCCCGCACCGCTGACCATGACGCCCAGCGGGATGCTGCTGGTCTCCGAGGCGAAACCTGCGAGCGTCATCCAGCCCTCCAGGACCGGCCCATCGAGGCCCTCAGCCGAGGCAGCCCCCGTGCCGGCGGGCGGGAAGAAGTGGTCGTTGGACCACAGGCTGTTGAACCCCAGACGCTCGATGTCGCGGGCGGTCCTGGCTAGCTCCGGCCACGTGGTGGACTGACTCCACACCTGGAAACCCACCCGTGGGAGGTCGGTCGCCCGATGTGTCACGCTGGGACCGTATGCGGGTCGGCAGACCCCAGGATGTCCGTCACCCGAACCGGCACCCCCTGGTGCATCGATCGTTGTGCGGCAAGTGCGATACCCAGCGCCGCGCGACTGTCGGCAGCCGTCACCCGCACCGGCTGCCCGTCCGCGACGGCGTCCACGAAACCCCGCATCTGGTGGGTGTACGCGCGCTCGAAGCGAAGCACCGCCGCCTCCGACGAATCGACCGTGACGGCACGTGAGGACCGGTCACTGAACGCCCCCTGGGATACCGGCAGCGTGCCCGCCCACACCGCCCCGTGGGTAGCCAGCACCTCTGTGCGCACGTCCTCTCCGTATGTGGTGTCTCGCGCCAGCTCGACCGTGCCCGTCGCGCCGGAGACGAACCGGAGCACGGCAACCGCGCTGTCGACATCACCCACCGTTGCCAGGTCCGGGTGAGACAGCGTGCTGCCGTATGCGAACACTTCCTCCACCTCATCGCTCATCAGCCAGCGGGCCAGGTCGAACTCGTGGATGCCCATGTCCACCCAGATGCCGCCGGAGGTGCGCGGGTCGGCGAACGTGAGGGGCGGCGGCTCTGGGTCGAACTGGAGCGACTTGAAGAGCAGCGGCCGGCCAAGCTTGCCCGACGAGAGACGGGCATGAGCCCGCTGGTACTCGGGATCCCAGCGACGCATGAAGGCTACCTGGAGGGGCACGCCGGCAGCATCCGCGATGGCCATGGCGGTGTCCGTGTCCGCCAGGGTCAGGGCCAGCGGCTTCTCGCACAGGATGGGCTTGCCGGCGGCCGCGACCGCACGGATGGCATCCACGTGCCGGCTGGATGAGACGGCGATGACCACCGCATCCACGTCGGGGTCGGCGGCCAGCGCCTCCGCCGATGCGTAGACCCGGGGGTTGCCCAGCTCAGAGGCCAGACGCTCCGCAGCCGCCACATCAACGTCCCCAAGAGCGACCACGCGCGCCCGGGGAACCATGCCGGCCGCGATGCGTGCATGGGCAGCGCCCATCCGGCCCACGCCCAGCATCCCGATGCCGACCTGTCCCACGAGTTGACCTCCTCGATACCCAGCCAGGCGTCCCCGCTGGCCACACATGGTGCGTCAGGGCTCGCTGCCGCGACGCGTTCGACGCAGGATAATCGATTGCATGGCCACGTCAAGTGACAAATCACCCAGCGGAGCAGCGATCCTGAGAAGCGACAGACCGGCCTCCATCACGTCATCTTGTGCAGGCCAGCCGAGGCGAACTGCGCGATCGAGCCATCTGCGCCAGTGCCAGTTTCCGTGGCCATCGGGTCAATCATTCTCCGGCAGCCCGATCGTCCAGCACGTATCGCGGACATCGGCGACCGCGGACAGCACCTCATCGAGCAGTTCCTCGTCGATCGGCTGCGTTGCCGCTCTCACGGCCTCCTGGACATGCTCGGGTCGGGTGGTTCCCACCAACGTCGTGGCACAACCGCTCCTCTGGATCGCGAACTGGTTGGCCAGGAAGCTGATGTCAGCACCGTGGCGTGCGGCCACGGTGCGGGCCCGAACGGCAGCGGCCCGGACCTGTTGGCTCGCGGGGTGGTCGATGCCCACGGTCGAGCCGCCGGAGGTCAGGAGGCCGAAGGCGACCGCCGATGCATTGATGACCCCGACGCCTGCTTCCGCTGCGAGTGGCAGCAGACTCGTCCGCAGGCAGCCATCCAGGAGCGTGCCGTGTGCATAGCTGAGCACGACGTCGACATCGGTCTCCGTGATGACACGACGCAACATGCGCATCGGATAGCCCGTCATGCCGATGAACCGGCACTTGCCCTCGTCCCGGAGGCGCACCAGCTCGGCGTACGAGTCGGTCAGAACCGGCTCGAGCGGCACGAACTCGATGTCATGCAGCTGCAGGATGTCGACGCAGTCCGTCCGAAGGAGGCGGAGGCTCGTCTCGACGCCAGACCGGATGCGGGCGGGCGTGAAGTCGAAGTCGTCGAAGCCGTAGCGACCCGCCTTCGTCGCCAGGACGATCTCGTTTCGCCTGCCTGCAAGCGCCTTACCGAGACGCGCCTCAGCCAGCCCGCCGCCGTAGTAGGGCGAACTGTCGAACAGATTGATGCCGGCATCCAGGGCAGCATGCACCGCCCGGATGCCACTCGCTTCATCAGCCGCTCCGAACATGTCCCCGAGCGGCGACGTGCCCAAACCGACCGTCGACACTCGCAGGCCGGTCCGGCCCAGCTCCCTCGATTCCACGCTATCGAACTCCACCGACACCTGTGCCCACGACGTCTGCCGCGCCGACTGCACGCAAGCGGTTGCGCTGCCGTGGGTATAGTGACGAACGGCGGACACGTTGTCCATCCACTGCCATCGATATCACCTGACGGAAGGCGACGAGATTGAAGATAGGTCTGTACATGGTGCCCCTCCACCATCTTCCGCTTGCATCAGCGCTCGAGCGGCTCCGCGATTGGGGGATCAGCGACGCGGAGGTCGCCTCCGGAGGGTTCCTGTCCACGCCGCACTGCGCGACACGCGAGCTGATCGCAGATGCCGACAAACGCGAGGCGTGGCTCGACGTCTTCCGAGCCCATGACGTCCGGATCACGGCCCTCAACTCCAATGGCAATCCGCTGCATCCCGATCCCGCGGTCGGTCCGAAACACCGGGACGACATCCGCACCTCGGTCGAGCTGGCGGCGCTGATCGGCGTCGACCGGGTCGTGGTCATGCCGGGTGGCCCGGGAAGTGGCCCTACGGCCGACCGGCCGACCTGGTCGATCGCCCCCTGGGACAGTGGTCTGCTCGACGTCCGCGATTATCAATGGCAGGTTGCGGTGCCGTTCTGGCGAGAAGCCGCTGCCCACGCGGCCGCGCACGGCATCCGCCTCTGCGTCGAGATGCACCCCCACACCGTGGCCTATAGCCCGCCGACCCTGGAGCGCCTCATCGAGGCTGTCGGCTCCGACCACCTCGGGGTCAATCTCGATCCCAGCCACCTGTTCTGGCAAGGCATCGATCCGCTCCGGGCGATCGCTCGTCTGTCCGGTCGCATCTGGCATGCGGCGGCCAAGGATACCTTGCTCGACGAGGCGTCGATCGCGGTCAACGGCGTGCTGGATGATCGGTACACGCGTCCGGATCCGGCGACGGCGTACCCACTGGGTGCCTCATATGTCGTCACGGTCCCGCCGGACGATGCCCCCTGGAAGTTCGCGGCGGCCGGCCGGGGGCATGACGCTGCATGGTGGGGCTCCTTCGTTGGCGCGCTGCAGGCCGCAGGCTACGACGACAGCCTGTCCATCGAGAACGAGGACTGGGACCTCCCCCCGGACGACGCGATCCCCTTCGCAGCCGCGACACTTCGCGCCGCGATCGCCACGAGAGTGGGCATCCGATGACCGGTGGATCCGGAGTCACGAACGGCACACCGCCGCTGCGGATCGCCATGATCGGCAGTGGCCTGATGGCCAAGTCGCACACGCTCGCGTACCGCAACGTCGCGACCGTCTACGGGCAGGTTCCCTTCGCGCCATGCCTCAGCCTGCTGGTCGATGAGACCGAGGAGCTTGCATCGGCCGGCGCCGTTGCCCTCGGCTACGACCGCTGGGCGACTGACTGGCGCGAGGCCATCGATGATCCGGGCATCGATGTGGTCGACATCGTTACGCCCAATTGGCTGCACCTTGACATCGCCCTTGCCGCGCTCGGGGCGGGCAAGCACGTCTATTGCGAGAAGCCCCTGGCCCTGACCGCCGTCGACGCGCGTCGGATGGCAGATGCCGCTGCGGCCGCCGGAGTGACGACACTGGTCGGATTCACCTACCTGAGCAATCCGGCGATAGCCCTCGCCCGGGAGCTCATCCAGCGCGGCGATCTGGGTGCCATCTGGACGGTGCGCGGCAACTTCTCGCTCGATGCGGTCAGCGATCCGGAGGTGCCGTTCACGTGGCGCTTCGACCGCTCCCGGGCAGGATCAGGCGCCCTCGGTGATCTTGGGGCGCATGTCATCGCCCTGGCTCAGTCGCTGATCGGCCCGATCGCATCGGTCAGCGGCCAGACCTCGACCTTCATCGCAGACAGGCCCGAACCCGCCGGTGTGTTCGGGTACGGCACGGCGGCTGCCGCAGGCGGTTCACGACGCAAGGTCGAGAATGATGATGTGACTCATTTCATGGCGCGCTTCCAGGATGGTGCCAGCGGTCTGTTCGAAGCGAGTCGCGTCGCCACGGGACATGCCTTTGACCTCGCCATCGAGATCGTCGGCAGCAAGGGTTCTCTGCGCTTCGACCAGCAAGCGGCCCACACATTGGGCCTCTCGCTGCCAGACGTCGACGGCGAGCTTCGTGGCTTCCGGGAGGTGGCCGTGGGCCCGAACCACGGCGACCACGGACGGTTCTGGCCCATCGCCGGCGTGCCACTCGGATTGCACGAACTCAAGGTCATCGAGGTGCACGAGCTGCTCCAGGCGATCAGCCAAGGCAGACCGGGTCTCCCGGGCTTCGACGAGGGTGCCAGCGTCAGTGCCGTGCTGGACGCGGTCGAGCTGTCGGCGAAAGAGCGTCGTTGGGTCGACGTGGCCTGATCACCGCGTCTCGCGCGTGCACCCTGGGGCGGGCGCCTCACTGGGGCGGGCGCCTCGCATACTGGGGCGGGCGCCTCGCATGGAAGTCCGCCTGAGGCCGCACGGGTGCCGCGTCGGCCGCGTGAGCGGCTTCAGGCTTGGGTTCGGCCGCCGACGATGGCCTCCAGGGCGTCCAGGGTGCGATCCACCTCCTCGGCAGTGTTGTAGTGCAC
>JBBQNA010000012.1:0-27134 GCA_038329515.1 Candidatus Limnocylindrales bacterium
GCCGCCATCTCCTCCAGGGGCAGGTCCAGGAACGGGCCGCCGGACGCCGTCAGGATCAGGGCCGCGACTCCCTCCATCGCTTCACCGACCAGACACTGCCAGATCGCCGAATGCTCCGAGTCGATCGGGCGCAACCAGGCGAGTGGACTGGCGAACGGGTCCGTCGGTCGGGCTTCGGAGACGGCCGCCGCCAGGGCCCGCGCCTTCGGCATGACCAGGTGGCCGCCGGCGACCAGGGTCTCCTTGTTGGCGGTCGCGACGATCTTGCCGGCCCGCAGCGCGGCGAGCACCGGACGAAGGCTCACGATGCCGCCCGTGGCCACGATGACCATGTCCACATCGTCCCGGGTGGCAAACCGCACCAGGGCATCAGGGTCCCGGTCGAGCCCCACGCCTGCGGGCGAGTCCAGGCGCGCCATCGCACCCATGTCCGCGAGCGCGGCGACGAGTGGCCGACATGCGGCGAGCTGCCCGGCGAACGTATCCACGTCCCGACCCGCGGCCAGGGCGATGACCTGGAAGGCCGCTGGGCCTGCGCTCAGGATCACGTCCAGGGTCTGGCGGCCGATGGAGCCGGTCGAGCCCAGGAGCGCGACCCGCACGGGACCGTCCGCAGCCCTGCCCGGATGGACCACCTAGATCGTGGTCCCGACGTGCCCGACGATGACCAGGTAGCCGAACACCGCGGGTGCTGCGAACAGGAAGGAATCGATCCGGTCGAGGACGCCACCGTGGCCCGGGATGAGCGTGCCGGAGTCCTTGGCACCCGCTGTCCGCTTGAGCATCGACTCCGCGACATCACCCGACTGGGCGGTGACCGCGATGACGAAGCCCAGGACCAGGCCCCCGATCGGACCCCCACCCGCTGCCCACGTGAGCCCTCCGCCGACGATGACGGCTGCCACGGTGCCCCCGAGGACACCGCTCCATGTCTTGTTGGGGGAGATGTGGTTGAGGAACCGGCCACGCTTGAACGTTCGGCCAGAGACATAGGCGAAGGTATCGAAGCTCCACACGGTCACCAGGAGCACCAGCAACCAGTCGCGCCCGGCATCCAGCACGCCGTGCAGCGGTGCCGACTCGGGGATCGGTGGCGCGATGGCAAGGATTCCCGCCGCGAACGCGAGCAGCGAGACGTACAGCGCCCCGAACGCCGTCCCTGCCCAGGCCAGGAAGCCGTCACGGACGTCCGGTTCCCGGAACGCGACCATGCCCGCGAGCACGATGACGCCGGCCACAAAGGTGATCTCCGAACCGTCCGGCGCTCCGCCCCAGCCCATGACCAGGACCGCGACGGGGGGCGCGGCGATGACCACGGCACGCTCCACCGGCAGCGTCGCGGCCCGCAGGAGCCGGGCCGCCTCGGAAGCCGCGAGACCTGCCACGACAGCCAGCCCAATCGTCAGCCAGGGCTGCCCCAGCAGGAGCACGAAGAGCACCAGGGGCACCATGACCGCGGTGCTGATGAGGCGCTGCTGCATCCCCGAGGCCGCTAGCGGCCGAATCGACGCGAGCGCTGGGCGTACTCCGCCAGCGCCGCGTCGAACGTGTCGGGCTCGAAGTCGGGCCAGAAGCGGTCGCAGAAGTAGAGCTCGGCGTATGCCGCCTGCCACAACAGGAAGTTGCTGATGCGCTGATCGCCGCCGGTCCGGATCAGCAGGTCCACTTCGGGCATGTCAGCGGTGTACAGCCGCGCCTCGATGGTCGCCTCCTCCACGGCATCTGACTCGACGCCGTCCCGGATGCACCGCTGGACCGCGTCCACGATCTCCGACCGGCCGGAGTAGTTGAACGCCACGTTGAGGATCATCTTCGTGCCACTGGACGTGCGCACGAGTGCGTCCTCGATGGACTCGCGGGTCGGGCCGCGGAGCTCGGACATGCGACCCAGCAGCCGGACCGCGACGCCCTGGCGCACCAGGTCGGGCGTGTAGTCGCGGATGGCGGCGTCCAGGAGGGAGAGCAGCAGCTCCACCTCTTCGCTGGCGCGGGCCCAGTTCTCGCGGCTGAATGCGTAGACCGACAGGACCTCGACGCCGCGCTGCTGTGCGCGCTCCACCACTGGCCGGAGCGCATCCACGCCCGCCGCATGCCCCTGGGCCTCCGGTACGCCGCGCTCACGCGCCCAGCGGCGATTGCCGTCCATGATCAGCGCCACGTGACGGGGCACCAGGTCGGAGTTCGAATCACTGCTCGATGCGCCGTCCACCGAAGTCTGGGGATCCGGGGTCACGAGCCCAGGGACGGAGGCCATCAGACCTCCATGATCTCCTGCTCCTTGGCCTTCGCCAGCCGGTCGACCTCGTCGGTCCAGTGATGGGTCAGCTTCTCGATACGGTCCTGTTCGCGGCGGGCCTCATCCGTGCCCAGCTCGCCGTCCTTCTCCTGCTTGCGCAGCTCCTCGGTACCCTCCCGGCGATGGTTCCGGATATCCACGCGAGCGGCCTCGGCACGCTTGTGGACGACCTTGGCCAGGTCCTTGCGACGCTCCTCGGTGAGGGGCGGGATGTTCAGCCGCACGACCGTGCCATCGACGTTGGGCATCAGCCCGATGTCGCTCTTCTGGATGGCCTTGTCGATGGCGCCCAGCACGCCCCGGTCCCAGGGCTGGATGACGATCTGGTGGGGCTCAGGGACGCTGATGCTCGCGAGCTGGTTGAGCGGCGTCATCGTGCCGTAGTAATCGACCTGGATGCGCTCCACAAGGGACGTCGCCGCGCGGCCTGTGCGTACGGTCGCGAAGTCGCGTTCCATCGCTTCCACGGCGTGCTCCATGCGCGCCTCGAGGGGCTGTCGGACAGCATCGGTCATGGTGCATCTCCTCCGTGGATGAGCGTGCCGATCGAGTCGCCGACCGCCGCCCGCCGGATGTTGTCCGGCTGGTTCATGTCGAACACGACGATGGGCAGGTCATTCTCCATGCACAGGCTGACAGCCGTGGCATCGAGCACGTTCAGGCGGTCGGCCAGCACCTGGGCATAGGTGATGACCTCGTGGCGCTCGGCGTCCGGCTCGAGCTGGGGATCTGCGGTGTACACCCCGTCCACCTTGGTCCCCTTGAGCAGGACCTGGGCGCCGATCTCCACGGCGCGGAGCGCAGCCGCGGTGTCGGTCGTGAAGTAGGGATTGCCGGTGCCCGCAGCCAGGATGACCACGCGGCCCTTCTCCAGGTGGCGCATGGCGCGCCGTCGGATGTAGGGCTCGGCGACCTCGTTCATGCCGATGGCGGACATGACCCGGGTCGGCACGCCTTCCTTCTCCAGGGCATCCTGGAGCGCGAGCCCATTCATCACGGTCGCGAGCATGCCCATGTAGTCACCCGTGGCGCGCTCCATGCCCTTGGCCGCCGCGGCCAGTCCACGGAAGATGTTGCCGCCACCGACGACGATGGCGACCTCCACGCCTGCGTCCTGTGCCTGGTGCACCTGACGCGCGATGAACTGGCACACCTGGGGATCCACGCCGTAGGAGCGTGATCCCAGCAGCGCCTCACCGGATACCTTGAGCAGCACCCGGTGATAGCGCGGCTTCGCTGTCACCGATGCTCCCCGGTAGCTGGCAACGCGGCCCGCATCAGAGTTCTTCGCCCAGCTGGTAGCGGGTGAAGCGGCGGACCTTGATGTTCTCGCCGATCTTGGCGATGGCATCGATGATGAGCTGACCAACGGTCTGGTCAGTGTCCCGGAAGGGCTGTTCGTAGAGCACGACCTGCTGATGCCACTTGCGCATCTGGCCGTCCACGATCTTCGCGCGGATGGCTTCCGGTTTGGACGTCACTGACTCATCGGCGAGCAGCTCAGCCTGCTTCCGCTCGGTCACCTCGGCCGGGATCGAGTCCACGGTCACGAATTCGGGAGCGACACCTGCGATCTGCATCGCGAGGTCCCGGACCAGCTTCTGGAAGTCGTCATTGCGGGCCACGAAGTCGGTCTCGCAGTTGACCTCGATGAGCACGCCCAGGCGGCCACCGGAGTGGATGTACGAGGACACGAGTCCCTCGCGGGCGTCCCGGCCGGCCTTCTTGGCGGCCGCCGCCACGCCCCGCTCACGCAGCAGGATGACGGCCTGGCCAAGGTCGCCGCTGGTCTCTTCCAGGGCGCGCTTGCAGTCCATCATGCCGGCACCGGTGCGCTCCCGGAGCTCCTTGACCATGTCGGATGTGATCTTCGGCTCGTCAGCCATGTGTGCGTGGATCCCTTCGTGCGTGGTGCACCCTGTGTCCCGGATCCCGGGCGCCGCGCGACTGGCGGCCACCCGGGCCGCGACTCAACGTGCGGCGGTCTCGTCTGTGGGCGCGGGCGCGGGCACGGGCGTGGTCGTGGGCACGGGCGTGGGCGCGTGGGCGGCCTCGGGTCCGCCGGGCAGGAGGTCTTCCTCCTCCGGGTCGGGCGTGAAGCTGAAGGTGCCACCCGCGGCAAGCGCGGCGACCAGCTCATCGCTGGCCTCCTCCGCCTCGGCGACCTCGGCCGACATGGGGCTCTGGTCGGTGGACCGAGCGGCGCGCGAACCGGCACCCTCGATGGCCGCGTCCGCGACGACGCGGCACAGCAAGCGGATGGCCCGGATGGCGTCGTCGTTGGCGGGGATGATGTAGTCCAGCTGGTCCGGATCGACGTTCGTGTCGCCGGTGCCGATGATCGGGATCTCCAGCTTTCGAGCCTCGGTCACCGCGATGTGCTCGCGGTGGGGATCGACCACGAACAGGGCGCCCGGCAGGCGGCGCATCTTGCGCATGCCGCCAAGGGTCCGCTGCAGTCGAGCCATCTCGTCGGTCAGCTTGGAGGCCTCCTTCTTGGTCAGACGGTCGAACTCACCGTTCGCCTGACGAGCCTCCATCTGGTCCAGCAGGCCGAGCCGCTTCCGGATGGTCACGAAGTTGGTGAGCATGCCGCCGAGCCAGCGCTGGTTGACGTAGGGCATCTCCGCCCGGGCCGCCTCTTCCGCGATGGGCTCCTGGGCCTGCTTCTTGGTGCCCACGAACAGGATCGTGTCACCGCCCGCCACGGTGTCCGTGACGAACTCGAGGGCCGCGTCCAGGCGCTGGACGGTCTGGGCCAGGTCGATGATGTGGATGCCGTTTCGCTCAGCGAAGATGTACGGCTTCATCTTGGGGTTCCAGCGGCGGGTCTGGTGACCGAAGTGGACACCGGCCTCAAGCAGCTGGCGCATCGATACGGACGGCATGGTGCGGGGACCTCCTGTGCGGTTGGACCTCCGCGAGCTTCCTGACCTGCGGACCGGTCGACATCTGCTGCCGGACGGCACCCCCGCGGGGAGCGGCTCGCGTGTGTGATGCACGACGATGTGTCGCACTCGGTTGCCCTGCTGGGCCGAGGAAGTCTAGCACGGGCAAGCGGCCCCTCCCGGCTGTGGCACTCTCGGCGATCGGGCGTGTGGCGCAGCGCACGGGCGCACGGCGCACGGCTGCACGGCTCGCGTGCACCAACCACCGCTCGACACGACGCGGCCGTCCAGACGCACGGCTGGCGTGCATCAACAACACCGAACCGCGTGTCGCGGTCGGGGTGCACGTCACGTGTGCCATCAGGGCCTGTGGGGCCGCTCAACGACCGCGGCCCAGGCAGCGCGGTCGCGGGTGCACGTCACGTGTGCCATCAGGGCCTGGCTCGCAGGGCCTGGCTCGCAGGGCCTGGCTCGCAGGGCCTGAGTCGCTCGACGGCCCAGGTCCGCCCGACGCTGCGGTCGACTCGCTGCTGCGGGAGTGAGTGTGGGAGGAACCGGCCTGGTTGCGACTGGACGCGGCGCCGCGTCCGCCCAGAGGTCGCGCCTCAGTCAAGGGTCACGCCCTGGATGTGCCGCACCGTCGGTCCACCCATGTCGCGGCACAGTGCCGGTCGCAGCTCGACCGCGACCACATCCACGCGCCAGGTGACGCGAGTCGGCAATCCCTGCTCCCGGCGCCAGCCGGAGCGGATGAGGGTCATCGCGGCTCGGTGGTTGCGGGCCAGCTTGCGTCTGTCCACGGACTCCTCGGCGGCACCGAAACGGCTGGTCGCATGGCCCCGCACCTCCACGCATACCAGCACGCCATCGTCCAGACAGACCAGGTCGATCTCATCCCGGCCGACGATCAGGTTCCGGGCCAGGACCTGCCAGCCAAGCGACTCCAGGAAGCGGCAGGCGATGTCCTCGGCCGCCACGCCCACCCGGCCTCGTGTCGTCCGAGGATCAGGCGCTGGACTCATGAGGGGAGCGTAGTCAACGCCTCTTCGTCCGCACTTATGTGGGCATCGCCGGTATGTGGGTATCGCCGGCACCATCGCCGTCCGCGAGCTCGAGCGCGAGCTGGTCACCCTCCAGGATCCGCCGGATGCGCTGGTAGGTCCGGCGGTGGAACGGCGTCAGCCCCAGCGCCTGCAACCCGGCCACATGGTCCCGTGTCGCGTAGCCGGCGTTGCGTTCCCAGCCATAGCCCGGGTAGCGTGCCGCGAGGAGGCGCATCAGCCGATCACGGGTCACCTTGGCCACGATGGAGGCGCACGCGATGGCGTAGGACGTGGCGTCCCCATCGACGATGGCCGTGCACGGGCCGACCTGCGCCGCGAAGCCCGCGATGGCACGGCCGTCCACCAGGACATGGTCATAGGGTCCGACACGCCGCAGTGCGCGGCGCATCGCGAGATGGGACGCGTGATAGATGTTCAGACGCTCGATCTCGGCCACGGACGCGGCGCCCACACCGCAGGCCAGGCTCCGACGCCGGATCTCGACGACGAGCGCTTCCCGCTGCCTCAGCGAGAGGGTCTTGGAGTCCCGGACCCCCGGGATCTTGCGCGTGTTGGGTCGGACCAGGACCGCGGCCGCCACGACAGGTGCGCACAGGGCGCCGGTGCCGACCTCATCCACGCCCACGACCAGCCGATGGCCGTCCTGCCACAGGCGCCATTCGGCACGGAGGTCAGGGGTACGGACCGACATCGGTCAGCTGGGAACGAGCCGGCGCGGCCCGCACGCGCCCGGCCGACATCGCCGGGCATACGCTGCGGACTAGTCGCGGCGCTCTCGGAACGAGGCTGCCTTGCCGACACGCTTGCGCAGGAAGTAGAGCTGTGCGCGGCGGGCAACGCCGTGTCGCACGACCTCGATCTTCTCGATCCGTGGGGAGTTGATCTTGAACGTCCGCTCCACGCCGACGCCGCTGCGCAGTGCGCGCACCGTGATGGAACGGGTGATACCGCCGCCGCGCAGCCGCATGACGGTGCCTTCGAACACCTGGATGCGCTCCCGGGTGCCCTCGACGACCTTGGCTGACACGCGAACGGTGTCACCCGATGCCAGCAACGGCAGATCGGTGCGGATCTGGTCGGCGACGATGTCGTCGAGTACGGTCATATCGGATGTTCTCTCGCTCGCTGGTGGGCCTGTCTGGCGGCACGCACGCCCCGGGCCGCGGCTCCGGTGGGTCGGTGGCGGAGTATATCAGGCCCCGGGGGGCAGCAGGTCCGGACGCACCCGGCGTGTCCGCTCGAGCGCCTGCTCCCGGCGCCATCGTTCGACCTCGCCGTGGTGGCCGCTCAGCAATACCTCCGGCACGGGGATGCCCCGGTACTCCGCCGGACGCGTGTACTGGGGGTACTCCAGGAGTCCGGTCGAGAACGACTCATCCGCCGGGGACGCGGCATCGATGACCCCCGGCAATAGCCGCAGGACGGCGTCGATGATGACCAGCGCCGGGATCTCGCCACCCGACAGGACGTAGTCGCCGATGGACAGCTCGAGGTCGATCATGGTCCGTACTCGATCGTCGATGCCCTCATAGCGGGGGCACACGAAGACCAGGTGCTGCTTCGAGGCCAGCTGCTGCGCACGCTCCTGGTCGAACCGGTGGCCGCCGGGATCGAGCAGGATGCGGACCGCCGATGAGCCGGCCGGTGCCACGGCATCGAGGGCTTCCGCCACCGGCTCGGGACGCAGCAGCATGCCCGCGCCACCGCCGTAAGGATAGTCGTCCACGCTCCGGTGACGTCCGAGGCCCCACGTCCGCAGGTCGTGGGCGTGGAGCTCGGCGGCACCCTCGGTCAGGGCGCGTCCCGGGATGCTCTCCCCGAGTGGGCCCGGGAACAGGCCCGGGAACAGCGTGATGACATCGATGCGCAGCGTCACGTCGCTGCCGGATCGACCTCGGCTGGCTCAGGGTCGGACGCGGTGGTCGGCGCAGCCGGCGGGCCAGCGACGGCGTCGCTCGCCGAATCGGCCACGATGCCCCGTTCGCGATCCCGTCGGGCGCGCGTGGTGCGGCGGCCCCGGACCTTGGAGCGGGGCTCTGTATCGTCGAGCGCCAGGACCTCGGCGTCAACGACGATGCGGCCCTCAGCGGGCGCGAAGTCGATGATGATGCTGCCGACGGCGGGCACCAGGACCTCGCCGCGGGCGCCCTGGATGACGAATACCTCGCTGCCGCCAGTGCGGAAGATGTCCGTGACGACACCCAGGTCCTCGCCCGTGTTGGTCGTGACGTGGGTGTCCATCACCTCGTGCCAGTACCAGCTGCCGGCCGGCCGCGCGTCGCGATCGACGATCGCTTCCAGGTACACATCACGTAGTGGTTCCACGGCGGCCCGGTCGGGACGCTCCTCGAACCGGATGAGGATGCCCGGTCCGTCGGACTGTGACCAATCCACGGTGAGCGGCTCGTCCCGGCCCTCCTGGTACAGCAGGGCACCCGCTTCGAACCGGCCAGGGTCATCCGTCAGCACTTCCAGCCGGACCGCACCGCGCAGGCCGTGGATACCCCGGACAAGGCCGACGACCAGGCGCTGCGAGGTCGCACGAGCGTCGGGGGCGGCGGTCCCGGAGGGGACGGGCGGAGACTCCATGTGTGCCGACCGGGTCAGACGATCTCCAGCGCGATGGGCGCGCCTTCACGGGTGGCGACCACCTTGAGCAGCGTCCGCATCGCCTTGGCGACACTGCCGTTGCGGCCGATGACCTTGCCCATGTCGTCCTCTGCCACATGCAGTTCGATGACCTGGGTGCCCTCTTCCTCGTGGACCTCGACAGTGACCCCATCTGGATCGTCGACGAGTGCGCGAGCGACGTAGGCCACGAGTTCGGATGCAGACATGCTGGTCTGGTTACCGGGCCGGCAGGATGCCGACCTGGCGGAACAGCCGGGCGACCGTCTCGGACGGCTGCGCACCCTGGCCCAACCACTTGGCGGCTTTCTCGGCGTCGACGTGGATGGAGACGGGCTCCTGGCGCGGGTCGTAGTGACCGATGGTGTCCAGCGAGCGGCCGTCACGGGCGCTGCGGGCATCAGCGACGACGAAACGATAGCTCGGCTGCTTCGTTGCACCGACGCGGGTAAGACGGATTCGGACCACGGGGGCTCGGCCTCCTCAGGCTGAAGCCCGGCGACTCAACGAGACGCCGGGCGGATGTGCGACGTGCGGACCGCGCTGCCGGACCACACCGATGGTGCGCAGTCTACTTGACGAACAGCAGGGCCTTCACGGATGCGATGTCACCGTCCACGGTGACCGTGGCCACGAAGGAGTCGACGACGTCCACCCAGGGCTTCACGTCCGTGTCGTAGGCAGCGTCCACGCCGCCGCCCATGGCGACCAGGAGCGGTGCCGCGGCAGCGACATCCAGCCACATCACACCCGCGTTGGGCGTGCCCGCAGCGGTGACCGCTGCTGTGTAGCGAGTTGCCGTAGCGAGGGACGTGGCCGGGTCCTGAGCAAGTGCGGTCGCGGCGAAGTCGCCGAGGCCAAGGTACAGGTGGCCATCTGCGATGGCGATGCTGAGGGCTGGCTCGAACGGCAGTCCGGTCGGGATGCCGGCCGACGGCTTGAGCGTGATGGTGGTCGCCGTGGCGCCGTCAACGTCCGCCGTGGTGACCGTGAACGGCGCATCCGCGCCGCCACCGACCAGCTGCAGCAGGCCCAGCAGCGTCTGGATCCGGCGGCCACCGGAGGCCTCGTCGGTGAGCGTGGCGACGAGGCCCGCAGACAGCTGCTGGCCGTCGAAGGAGACACCGATGCCGGCGTCCTCAACGAAGTCGAGCAGCTTGTCGAGGGTCGTGCCGAGGCCCTGCTCGATCCCCGCGATGGTCTGGCTGCTGCTGGGATCGGCGGCCATCTGAAGCTTGAGCTGGCCCATGAGCGCGTCCACGGTCGTGCCCAGGTCGCGGGTCTCCACGAACATCAGGGTGTCGGCCGGGAAATGGGCCGCGATGTCCGTCTCCCGGACAGTGGGCACGATGCCGCCGGCGGCAAGCTGGGTGCTGGCAGCCACGGTCAGATGATCGGCCGCGACCTGCGCGTAGCCCCCGACCCAGGCCGGCAACTGCGCGAGTTGTGCCACCAGCACATCGCCGCCCGCCTGCTGACCCAGCTGAGCCTCGATGAGCGGCTTCAAGGCCGCGGTGGACAGGAAGAACGACCCAAGGTGGTCGGCTGGCTGGCTGGCCGCGGCAGCCTGGTAGTCGGCACTGGTGGCGAGGCTGGGCACGCTGCCCGCGAGCACGTCCAGCGCGACCTTGACGTCGGCGGCCGCCGGGGACACCAGCAGGTACTGGTCGGTGATGGCATACGCCGAGTCGCCCGAGGTAGTGATGGTCGTGCCCGAGTAGTCCTCGGTGGTCACGTCAGACGTGCTCATCGTGGCCAGCTGGGCCTCGAGGGCAGTCCGATCCGTGACTGTCACGCCGATGACCATGGCGGGCTGGTCGTCACTGCTCATGTCGGCGGGGAGCGCCAGCAGGCCGGCTCCGACCTGGCCGTTGGTCCACGTCCGGATATTGCCGGTCCAGGTGGCCGAACCACCCGTCGCGGAACTGAGGGCCTGGTCCAGGATCTGGTCGAACTTGGTATCGAAGGTGGAGGGATCAGCGAAGCCCGGGAAGTGCGCCATGAACGCGGCCAGCTGGTCGTGCTGGTCACCCGGCAGGTCGAGCCGGATCTCGCCATAGGCGACGGCCGTTGCGGGCACGAAGGCGGGCCCCCCGGCGGCGCCGGATTGCGCGAACACCGCCACACCCGAAACGGCGAGCAGCATCGAGACGCTGACAAGGAACGCAAACAGGGCGCGCCAGACGCGGGGTCGGCGGTTCGCAGCAGGTCGGACAGGGTGGAGGTCGGTCGTGGCGGCGATAGCCGCGGGCATCGGATCTGTCATCGTGCGCGTATCGTCTCACGCGCCGGCCTCATTCGCCAAGTCCCGTCGATCCGGGGTCGGCATGCACCGGGAGTCCTGTGTCGGATGCCTAGCGGCGCATGCCGGGGATCATGCCCCGGGGACCCCTACCGCCACCCATCTGCCGCATCATCTTCTGCATCTCGCCGAACTGCTTGATGAGCCGGTTGACCTCCGGCAGTGACGTGCCCGAGCCACGCGCGATCCGTCGACGACGAGAGGCGTTCAGCAGGTTGGGGTCGCGGCGCTCCTGGAGCGTCATGGAGCGGATGATCGCCTCCGTGCGCCGCAGCTCGCCATTGTCGACCGCCTGCTGCGCCTGCTTGGCCGCGCCGCCCATGCCCGGGATCATCTCCAACAGCGAACCCAGCGGGCCCATCTTCTTGAGCGCCTGCATCTGCTCCAGGAAGTCCTCCAGGGTGAAGCTGTTCTTCTTCAGCTTCTCGGCCATCTGCTCGGCCTGCTTCTGGTCGAAGGTCTCCTGGGCGCGCTCCACCAGCGTCAGCACGTCACCCATGCCCAGGATCCGGCCCGCCAGCCGATCCGCGTGGAACACCTCCAGCGCGTCCGTCTTTTCGCCGGTGCCCATGAACTTGACCGGCACGCCGCTGACGGCGCTGATGGACAGCGCCGCGCCGCCACGGGCATCGCCGTCGATCTTGGTCAGGATGAGGCCCGTGATGGGCAGCGCGTCCCGGAACGCCTCTGCCACCGGGACCGCCTCCTGGCCGACCATGGCGTCCACGACGAGCAGCGTCTCGGTCGGCTGGACAGCCTCCGCGACGGCTCTGATCTCGGCCATCAGGACCGGGTCGATGCTCAGCCGGCCGGCGGTATCCAGGATGACCACGTCGCGCCCGGTCCGCTTCGCCTCCGCGATGCCGCCGCGCGCGATGTCCACGACGGGGGTACCCGCTGGTCCGCTGTAGACCGGGATATCGAGGGTGGCGCCGAGCGTCTTGAGCTGATCCACCGCAGCCGGGCGGTAGGGATCGGCTGCGACCAGGATCGGCTGGCGACCCTGACGCACGATGTAGCGGGCCAGCTTGGCGGCGGAGGTCGTCTTGCCCGATCCCTGGAGCCCGACCAGCGCGATGACCGCGGGCGAGCCATTCAACCGGAAGGTGTGGTCACCGGCGCCCAGGATGGCGGTCAGCTCGTCATGCACGATCTTGACGATGAGCTGGCCGGGGTTGATGCCCTCCAGCACGTCCTGACCGGTGGCGCGTTCCTTGACGCGACCCACGAAGTCCTTGACGACCTTGTAGTTGACGTCCGCCTCCAGGAGGGCGAGGCGGATCTCGCGCATCGCGGCATCGACATCGGCTTCCGTGATCCGGCCGTGGCCGGACAGCCGACCGAGGACGTCGCGCAGGCGATCGCTGAGTGCATCGAACATGGGACCGGAGTCTAGTCGAGACGGCGCCCCGGAGCCTCAGTCCAGCGGCCGACCACGCTCGATGAGGTATGCCTGCCAGACCATACGGGCAGCGACCGAGCGATACGGTCGCCAGGCCAGCGCACGCTCGGCGATGGCGGCCGCTGATGCGGCGTGGCCCAGTCCCCACAGGCTGCGGGCACCGACGATGAGCGCCAGATCGGTCGAGGCCCAGACATCCGGCCGACCCAGGCCCATGAGCAGGTAGATGTCGGCCGTCCAGCGACCGACGCCGGTATGCGCCGTCAACGCGTCGATGACCTCAGGGTCCGGTAGTGCGTCGATGCGGGCCAGGTCCAGGCGCCCACCGAGGGCGGCTGACGCAAGACCAGCCAGATAGCGCGCCTTCTGGCGCGTCTGACCGGCCGCTCGGAGACCCTCCTCGCCGAGGGCGGCCAGGGCCGCTGGCGTCACCGCTCCGGCGGCCGCGCGCACTCGCTCCAGGGCCGTCCGCGCGGTGCTCAGTGAGACCTGCTGGCCGAGCACGATGTCCACGAGCGTCTCGAATCCGGGTCCCTTGTGCCACAGCGGCGGCACACCATGGGTGGCCAGGAGCCGCGCCAGGACGACATCATGAGTGGCCAGCTGCCCTGCGGCAGCCGCCACGGCCGCCGCATCCAGTGGCGCCGGGGCGTCCAACACGGCCTCACTCCACCTAGCCGAACAACGCCTGCGCGAACGCGTTGGGGTCGAAGTCGAGCAGGTCGTCGACCTGCTCGCCGACACCCACGAACAGCACCGGCACGCCCAGCGCCCGCTCGATGGCGAACGCGATGCCGCCTTTGGCCGTGGAGTCCAGCTTGGTCAGCGCGATGCCCGTCAGGCCGGCTGCCTCGTGGAATGCCTTGGCCTGGGCCAGCCCGTTCTGGCCGGTCGTGGCGTCGAGCACGAACAGCACCTCGGGTGTCGCGGCCGGCAGCCGTCGGGCGATGGTGCGCCGGATCTTGGCCAGCTCCTCCATCAGGTTGTGCTTGGTATGGAGTCGACCGGCAGTGTCCACGATGACCACATCCGCGCCTCGGGCGGCCGCGGCATCCATGGCATCCCACACGACCGCCGATGGGTCCGCATTGGCGGCATGGGCGACGACGGGCACGTCGATGCGCTTGGCCCACGTCTGGAGCTGCTCGATGGCGGCGGCGCGGAAGGTGTCGCCGGCCGCCAGCAGCACCTTCGCCCCGCGGGTCTGGAAGCGATACGCCAGCTTCGCGATGCTGGTGGTCTTGCCCGTGCCGTTGACGCCGACCACGAGGATGACCGCAGGCACATCCGCCGCCGGCTTGCGCGGCCAGGGTGTCGGGTCGCGTGGTGCGAACAAGGCGATGAGCTCGGCCTGCAACGCCAACTCCGGCGGCAGGTCACGACGTGCGCGCGCCTTGGTCACCACCTCCATGGTCAGGTCCGCGCCCAGGTCGGCGCCGATGAGCGCCTCCTCCACGCCCTCCCACGCGGTGTCGTCCGAGCCGCCGCGGAGGATCGCGCGGATGCGGCCGACGAGGCCGGTCCGGCTGCGCTCGAGCCCCAGCTGGAGGTTGGAGGGATCGTACTGCTGGGTCAACGGATGGCTCCCGCGAATGCTGGATCAGGGACATCACCGTTCGCGCTGGGCAGGTCGGCGAGCCGGAGGGACACGACATGGCTGACGGCATCGTCGCCGGCGGTGACGCCATAGAGCGCATCGGCCGCCTCGATGGTGCCCCGGTTGTGGGTGATGACGATGAACTGGATGGTCTCCGCGAGACTCCGCAGGGCAGCGGCGAACCGGCCGACATTGGCCTCGTCCAGGGCCGCGTCCACCTCATCCAGGACGCAGAACGGCACCGGGCGTACCTCCAGCATTGCCAGCAGGAGGGCGACCGCGGTCAGGGCGCGCTCGCCGCCCGAGAGCATCGCGAGTGGCTGACGCTTCTTGCCCGGCGGCCGTGCCGTGATCTCCACGCCGGTAGCGCCCAGGTCCTCCGGTGCGGTCAGCGACAGCGCCGCCTCCCCTCCCCCGAACAGCTGCTGGAAACGCCGCGCGAAGGCACCCTCGAGTGCCGAGAAGGTCTGTCGGAACTGGTCCGCGATGAGCGTCTCCAGGCGCGCGATGAGGGCGCGTGTATCCCGGATGGCGCTGGACAGGTCCGTGTGCTGCGATTCGAGGCCGTCGAGGCGCTCCCGGACCTCCTCCAGCTCCAGGGCCGCGAATGGGTTACCGGTGCCCAGCTCGTGATACCGTCGGCGAAGCGCGCCCAGGCGTCCAACGCTCACTGCGGCCTGCGCGCCCGGGTCTGGTTCCAACCGCCAGCGCTCCACCGCGTCGTCGAGTGCCGCCTCCAGCAGCTCCGAGATGGTCTCGGCCGTGGGGTCCGGGACATCCGCCTGGTGTGCGGCATCGGCCAGCAGGGCCCGAAGCCCATCACCGCCGAGGCCGCCGAGCTCCACCAGCAGCGCCTCGCGCCCGGCGTCGAGCTGGATGCGCACCTGGAGCTGCGCCACCTCGGCTGCCCGCGTGCGCGATTCCGCGGCTCGCAGCTGGTCGCGAGCCGCCGTACCGGCCGCTTCTGCCGCGTGGCGCCGCTGCCGCTCGCCGATGCTGGACCCTTCCAGCTCCACCAGGGTCACGGCCACGCGCTCCTGCGCCGCGGTCGCGACGGCAAGACGCTCGCGCGTCTGGGCTGCGCTGTCCACCTGCTCGCTACTGGCGCCGACGAGGCGCTGGATCTCGCGTTCCAGCTCGTCCAGACGCGTGCTATCGAGACCCAGCCGGACCTCGGCGCGGCGGCGCTGGTCGTCCGCTTCATCCCGTCGACGACGCGCGGCTGCGGCTGCGGCGCCATGGACGCCCTGCTCCGCATGCAACGCGCCGAGACGCGCCTCCAGTGCCTGGGTCTCGGCACGGGCCTGGTCGGCGATGCCGGCTCCCGGCGCCACCTCCAGCCAGGGTGCGGCCTCTGCCTCACGTGACGCGAGGTCCGCCGCGGCCGCGGCGGCGTCACGCTCCAGGCGCTCCACCTGGGATGTCGCCCACGCGGCCTCACGCGCCGCCGAGTCCGCGCTGCGCGATGCACCCCGGGACTGCTCATCGGCGACCCGGCGCACCTTGCGGGCCGCTTCCAGGCCCGCCCGCGTCGCGGGCACGGTGGCATGTGCTGCAGCCAGCTGCGCGGCGGTGGCGGCGTGGTCCGAGTCAGCAGTGACGACCGCGGCATCCAGTGCCGCCAGGTTGCGCTGCAGCTCACCGAAACGCGCGCGCACCTCGAGCATCTCGCTGCCCGGGTCGAGTGCCACGATGCCCTCGTCGGTCACCAGCTCGCCCGTGACCGCGACCACCCGCCAGCCGGGCGGCAGCGAGGACCGCAACGAGAGCGCCGACTCCAGGTCCGGCACCCACACGCATCGTTCCAGGAGGCGGGTGGCGTGGCCCGTCGGGTCACGCCGCAACGCGGGGGCGAGCGGCCCGCCCTCGTGTGCCGCGGCCGCGCTGAGCACCGCGGCCGCCTCGCGCTCACGTGTGCCGCGGGTGCTGGCGGAGCCGTCCATCACGAAGGTGCCCGATCGCCGCTCCAGGCCCGCCAGCACACTGGCGGAGACGGTCATGGCCGTGAGCACGTCACCCAACGCGGCCGCCACCGCGCGGCGCAGGTGGGGCTCGACCTCCAGACCATCATCCAGGCGTTGCCCACCCGTTGCGGTGATGGCTTCCACGAGGGCCGGATCGAGCTCCGTCCGGAGCCGACGCTCGAGCGCTTCCAGGTGAGCCTGCGCGCCCGCCGCTTCGGCACGCGCGGTCACCAGGCGCGACGCGGGCTCGGCGGCGCGTGCCTCGGCATCCGCCAGGCGGTCACGGGCCGTGGTCGCGGCCAGCTCGGCATCCGCTTCGACCCGGGCGAGATCGCTGGCCGACAGCTCCAGACGCGACAGCTCCGCCGCCGTATCGGCCGCGGTCCGGGCAGCGGTGGCGGCGCGAGCCTGTTGGCTCGTCAGAGCATCCGTGGCCGTCGCCGCTCGCCGACGAGCCCTGGCCAACTCTGCCTCGTGCGCGGCCCGCGCTTCTCGCGCACGTGTCGTCCGTTCAGCGTCCGCGCGGCTCGCGTCGCGCACCTCCCGCAGTGCGCGCTCCGTCTCCTCCAGACGCCGGGAGATGTCCCGGAGCGCTTCCTCCGCCGTATGGTCTGGTTCCGGGATGTCGACCGCCATGTCCCGGCGTGCCCGCTCCATGCGTTCCCGGAGCGCGTCCCGCTCGCTCTCCGTGCGGGCCAGGTCGCGGCCCAGGGACTCCGCCTCCGAGACGGCACGCGACTCGGCGAGGCGCAGATCCAGGACGACGGCACGCACCTCCTCGAGGCGGCTGCGTGTCTGCTGCTCCCGGTCCTGCTGCTCGGCCAGCAGCGTACCCGCCGTCGCCATCGCCGCCTCTGCCTCGCGCAGCTGGGCGAGGGCGGCGTCTGCCTGCGCTCGCGAGCGCGACAGCAGCTCGGATTGCCGGGTCACCTCCCGCTCCGCGGTACCCAGGCGCTCGCGGGCTGCGGCGACCAGCGCGGCGGACAGGTCGGCACCGGCGGATCGACGCTCCTGTTGTTGTTCTGCCTGGGCTGCCAGGCGGCGCGCCTGGGGCCGCAGCTCATCCACCAGGTCGCGTACCCGCTCCAGGTTCGCCTCGGCCTGGGCGAGCTCCGTCTCCGCGGCACGCCGACGTCGTTCGTGCTTGCGGATGCCGGCCGCCTCCTCGAACAGCGGCCGACGCTCCTCCGGGCGCAGCGCCAGCGCCTGGTCGACCATGCCCTGGCCGATGAACAGGAACGCGTTGTCGGCCAGGTTCGCCTCATCCAGCAGGTCGACCAGGTCACGCAACCGCAGCTTCTGACGGTTGACCAGGAACTCATTCTCGCCCGAGCGGAACAGTCGACGGCCGAGCTCGACCTCGCCGAAGTCGACCGGCAGCAATCGATCCTCGTTGTCCAGCACCAGCGTCACATCCGCCATGCCCTGGGCGCGGCGGGAGGAGGAGCCGGCGTAGATGAGGTCCTCCGCGCGGCGTGTCCGGAGCGTCCGGCCCTGCTCGCCGAGGACCCATCGCAGGGCGTCCGCGAGGTTGCTCTTGCCACTGCCGTTGGGCCCCACGACCGCGCTGATGCCGCCGCCGAACTCGACCACGGTGCGTTCGGCGAAGGACTTGAAGCCCAACAGCCGCAACGACCGGAGGCGGCCGGGCGCGAGTCCCTCGGTGGGTCGGTCGCTCACGACGGGTCGAGGACTGCCGGGTCCGGCCCTCGGTCGGCCATCTGCTCGAGGGCCTTCGTGGCGGCCTCGGTCTCGGCATCCCGACGGCTGCGTCCCGATCCCTGGCCGAGCACCTCACCCTCGAGCGACACCTCCACCTCGTAGCTGCGGGCGTGGTCCGGGCCATCCACGGTCACGACCCGATACGTCGGCGGGCGGCCAGTGTGGGCATACGCCAACTCCTGGAGCCGGCTCTTGGGTGACTTGAGCGAGAGCGGCGCCAGCTCGGCCTCCAGCTCCTCGGCGCACGCGGACAGGAGCAGCGCACGCGCCGCCTCCAGGCCACCATCGAGATAGACAGCCGCGACGACCGCCTCGAACGTCGACGCAAGGACCGAGCCGCGTCGTCGCTCGCCCGACCGCTCGGCACCCTGGCCCAAGGACAGGTAGGTCCCGATGTCATAGCGGGCGGCGATGCTGGCCAAACCGCGGGCCGAGACGATGGCTGCGCGGCGGGTCGTCAGGAGGCCTTCTGGCTCCGAGGGGTGGCGCTGCCAGAGCGCCTCCGAGATGACCAGCGAGAGCACCGAATCGCCCAGGAACTCCAGCCGCTCGTTGGCCAGGATGGCCGGGTCCGGATGCTCGTTGACGTAGCTGCTATGGACCAGCGCCTGCTCCAGCAGGCCGGGGTCCCGGAACGAACGGCCAAGGCGCGCCGCGAGCTCCGCCGCGGGCGCCGGCACGGCTTCCGGTCGCGAGCTACGGCTGGTCGGAATGCTCGTCGATGTAGTCGGCCGCGTCCTGGACCGTCCGGATCTTCTCCGCGTCCTCGTCCGAGATCTCCGTCCCGAACTCCTCTTCCAGGCTCATGATGAGCTCGACGAGGTCCAGCGAGTCCGCATTGAGGTCGTCGACGAAGGAAGCCTCCGGCTTCACATCCTCCTCATCGACGCCGAGCTGCTCCACGACGATCTTCCTGAGTCGCTCGTAGGTCGGATCGGTCACGTTGGTGCTTCCTCCTGGTAGTCCTCGCCTGCCGGGTCGAGGTCCTCGACGTCGGTCTGGCTGGATCCCTGTCCTGATCGTTCTCTGGCGACCCGTCCCAGCACGCCATTGAGCAGCCGGCGGGCCGATTCGCCGCTGTAGGACCGAGCAAGCTCGACCCATTCCGAGATCGCCACGGCGGTCGGCGTCGCGGCGCAGTGTAGCAGTTCACCCATGCCCGAACGCAACAATGCGCGGTCGATCCGGGCGAGCTGCACGACCGGGTAGGCGGGGGCCACGCGCTCGATCTCAGCATCGATGGTGTCCCGGTGGAGGGTCACCGCCGCCACCAGCATCCGGGCGAGCTCCGTGGCGATCGGATCAGCCGTGGTCTCCTCGACCCGGCGAGCCAGGACGTCGCGGGGGGTGCGCTGGCCGAAGTCCGACTCGAACACCGATTCGAGGCACAGGCGACGGCCGTCGCGCTCCGATCGGTGTCGACCATGGGTACCGCCGACGGGCGGCTCATCCTCGACGTGCGGCTCGCTCGTGGTCACGGCGCGCCGTCGCTGGGCGCTGGCTCGTCCGGCTTCACGGCTGCGGGGGCACTGGCGCGGGCCGCCCGTCGGGTGATGCCCGACTCGGCCAGGGATGCCTCGATACGTGCCGGGATGCCGGCCCGTGCCGACTGTGCCCCGACACCGACGGCGAAGCCGATCATCCGACGCGTGGCACGGCCATGGGTGATGAGCACGGTGCCGTTGACACCCAGCAGGGGCGCCGCACCCAGCCGCTCGTAGTCGAACTTGCGCCGGATGCGTTCGATGCCCGGGCGCATGAACAGGTAGCCGATGGGCCCCCACGGCGGCCGCTTGAACTCCTGCCGCAGCAGGTCGAACATGGCGCCCGCGAGACCCTCGAAGAACTTCATCACCACGTTGCCCACGGATGCGTCGCAGACGACCACGTCGGCGGGGTGGAGTGGCAGGTCCCGACCCTCGACATTGCCGATGAAGCTGATGGGTCCGCCCTTGAGCAACGTCGACGCGTCCTTGACCCGCTGCTCGCCTTTGCCGCCTTCCTCGCCGATGGACAGCAGGGCGACGGTCGGCCGACTGACGCCCAGCACCCGCTCCGCGTAGAGCGCACCCATGTAGCCGTACTGGGCGAGGTTGAGACCCGTCGAATCGGTGGTAGCACCGATATCCAGGAGCATGAAAGGGCCCCGGTCGGTGACCATCTGGATGGCCAGCGCGGGTCGGTCGACGCCTGGCAGTCGACCCAGGTGGACGATGGCGGACGCCACACCAGCGCCGGTATGACCGGCTGTGACGACCGCGTCCGCATGACCATCGTGGACGAGGCGCATGCACACGTTGATGCTGGCGTCCTTCTTGCGACGCACGGACGTGGCGGCATCCTCGTTCATGCCCACGACCTCCGAGGCATGCACGATGCTCACGGTCGCGGGCAGTGGCCCGTCCAGGAACGGCCGGATGCGCACCTCGTCGCCCACGAGGATGACGTCCACATCCGCGTTCGCCGCCGCCCAATCGATGGAACCCCGGACTACTTCCTCGGGCGCGTGGTCGCCACCCATGGCATCCACCGCAACGCGTGGTCGCGTCAGGGCACCTGCACCCTGCTGACGTTCCAGCGACGCCTGATCCATACCTGTCAGCGACCCCGATCCGGAGCCCCGCGATGCGGGTTCTCAGCGGACCGGGGATCGATCACGACCCGGACTCGGTGGTCGACTTCTGGCGGATATGGATGGCCTGACGCCCGTTGTACCAACCACAGCTGGGGCAGGCGTGATGGCCAAGCTTCGGCTGGTGGCAGTGCGGGCACTCCTCCAGCACGGGCACGGTCAGGGCATGGTGGGCGCGATGGTCACCCTGTCGCGCGTGCGACACGCGACGCTTGGGGACTCCCATGTTCGATCTCCTTCTGGATGTGGATCCGTGGTGGGGCCGCGCACCGGTTGGTCGCGGTGGGGGCGGTGTCGATCAGGTCAGGCGGGTGGGCGAAGCTGTTCCCGGATGGCGACGAGCGCCTCCAGTCGAGGGTCGAGGTCGTCCTCGCCGTGGGTATGGCTGGGATCGGCATTGAGGTCGATGCCGCAGGTGAGGCACAGGCCCAGACAGTCTGGGCGGCACAGCACCACGATGGGCTCTGCCAGCGAGATCGCATCCCGAACGGTAGCGGTCAGGTCCAGCTCATGATGGTCGTCCAGCAGCAGGATCTCCGGATCCTGTTCATGGACGAGGGCCTCGCCCGACTCCAGGTCGACCGAGGGGAGCGCCTCTTCCGTGAACTCCAGCTCCACGGGTGCCAGGGTGTCCGCGAGACAGCGGCTGCAGGTCTCGGCGAACGCCGTGGTGAGGTGACCGCGGGCAAGCACACCCCGACCGGTGTTGGCAAGGCGCACCGTGCCCTGCACCGGTGCGGCGACCGACAGGTCATCGTCGATCACGAATCGCTCCGTGTCGATGCGAAACACCTCGGATGTGCCGGGGGCGGACCGCAACAGGTCCGCGACGTTGTAGCTAAGCATGGACGCGCGACTCCATGGGCATCTCCGGGGCTCCGCCCATCTCCCGAGCACCGGGGCCCGTATCCACGCCCGAAGCGGCGTCTTCGGGATGCCGGTCATCGAGCATCGTGATGCCCCGCCGGATGCTCTGGAGCGCCTTGACGCACTCTCCCTCGAGGCGCACCAGGACCGTCGCCGCGTACTGGTCAGCCCCGCGGCGGATGTCATCCGCGTCCCGGTCGCCCTGCGCGATGATCTGCTGCGAGCGCAACTCGGCGGCCCGCGTGAGCTCGCGCTCCTCGATGAGGAACGCGGCCTGCTCCTGCGCCCGTGCCAGCACCCGCTCCGCCTCTTCCTGGGCACGCTCGACGAGACGCGTCGTCTCCTCGTTGATGCGCTTGGCCTGGCGGATCTCCTCGGGCACCGCGACACGCAGCTGGTCCACCAGGTCGAGCGCGCTCACCTGGTCCACGACCACAGAATTGGTCATGGGCATGCGGCGGCCGTTGGCGATCAGGGCCTCGAGGCGTTCGATGAGGAAGATGATGTCGATGAGGGATGACCTGGAGCGGAGCGTAGCAGCACGGGATTGTATCGCACCCGGGCGGTCTTACGGTCGAAGGTGGCGAAGGACACCCGGCGGGACCATGGAGCTGACGTCGCCACCGAGGGCCGCGATCTCGCGCACCATGGTCGAGCTCACGTACGCATGCTCGATGCCCGTCATGAAGAACACCGTGTCGACATCGGGTGCCAGACGCCGGTTGAGCTGGGCCATCTGGAGCTCCGACTCGAAGTCGCTGATGGCTCGCAGGCCACGCACGATGGAGCCCGCCCCCAGGCGGTGCGCCAGGTCCACCGTCAGTCCACCGAAGCTCAGCACATCCACCTGGGCGGCGCCCGGTAGTGACGACAGGGACTCCTCGATGACCGCGAGCCGGGTGTCCACATCCATGCTCGGCTGCTTCCGGGGATTGACCAGCACCGCGACCGTCACCTTGTCGAAGACGGCGCATGCACGCGCCACGATATCCAGGTGGCCCAGCGTGATGGGATCGAATGTCCCGGGGTAGACGGCGTGCCTCATGACGCAAGCCTGCGGTACCACGTCAAGGCCGTCTCGCCGAACCGCTTCTGGCGCTGTCGCTCGAGGGAGCCAAGGTTCGGCTCCGACGTCCAGCGCCAGGCGTGTTTGCAGACCACCACCGCCCCCGGCAGGAGCCAGCCGCGTGATGGGTCAGCGATGCGCTGCAGGGCCGAGAGCAGCAGGTCGGTCTCGGCGTAGGGCGGGTCGACGACCGCCGCCGAGAACGGACCACCGGCCGCGACCACGTCGCCATCCAGGAAGCGGAGCACGTCGGCGCGCACGACGTGGCCGCCTTCCAGGGCGGTCCGGCGCAGGTTGTCCCCGATCACGCGCGTCGCTCCGGTATCACGTTCCACGAACACCGCCGATGGCGCGCCCCGGCTGAGCGCCTCGACACCGGCCGCGCCGCTGCCCGCGAACAGGTCCAGGAACGGTCCCCCGAGCGGCTCGTCCGGGTCCGCCTCCAGGCTACCGAAGAGCGCCTGCTTGACCCGGTCGGCAAAGGGTCGGGTGCCCTCCCCCGGCGCCGTGAGGCGCAGCCCGCCGGCACGACCGCTGATGACCCGGCCGGCATCAGGCATCCAGCTCGTCCGCCTCCAGCACGTCCCCCGCCCCGATGCGCGCCAGCCAGCCGCGGGTCAGCTCCTGCTCCAGGCGCTCCTGGCCCGCCACCAGCCGACCGTTGGCACCGACCAGTCGCTCCGCCTGCTGGCGGGCCCCCAGCGACAGCTCCCGGTGCCGCGGATCGGCCAGCCGCGCGACCCGCAGTGGTGGCAGGCCGCTCTGGCGCAGGCCCAGCAGCTCGCCCTCCTTGCGTAGCGCGATGTCCAGCTCTGCCAGCTCGAAGCCGTCTGTGGTCCGTTCGACGGCCCGTAGTCGGGTCAGGGCGATGGAGTCGTCAGGCGCGTCCGTGACCAGCACGCAGTACGACTGCCGAGTGCCCCGCCCCACCCGGCCACGCAGCTGATGCAGCTGGGCCAGGCCGAAACGGTCGGCGCTCTCGATGATCATCACGGTTGCCTGGGGCACGTCCACACCCACCTCGACCACCGTGGTGCCCACGAGCACGTCCAGCTCGCCATCCCGGAAACGGGTCATGACCTCGTCCCGGTCAGCCGCCTTGAGGCGCCCGTGGACCATGCCCACGCGCAGTGGCGCGAGGAGCTCCGCGAGTCGTGCCGCCTCTGTCTCGGCGGACACGGCACCGCTGGGGTTCGCGAGGGGGTCTGCTGCATCTGCAGCGGCGTCGCTGGCGGGTTCCGTGCCATCGTCGGAACCCTCGGCCTCGATGAGCGGCACGACGACGAAGGTACGGTGCCCCTCGGCCGCCTCCGCCCGCACCAGGTCCCAGGCACGGTCCAGGGCGGCCGGCCGGCGGATGCCCGTCTTCACCGGCAGTCGGCCGACGGGTGCGGCGTGCAGGTCCGAGACATCCAGGTCCGCGTGGATGACCTGGCCAAGCACCTGCGGGATGGGTGTCGCCGTCATCAGCAGCACGTGCACCGAGCCGCCCTTCGCCGACAGCGCTTCCCGCTCCGCGACACCGAATCGATGCTGCTCATCGACGACGGCGAGGCGGAGGTCGGCGAACGCGATGTGCTCCTGGACCAGCGCCTGGGTGCCCACGAACAGGAGGCCCCGGCTGGTGCCCATGAGGGTGCTCGTGAGTGGCGCCTGGGCCAGCGCGAGGGCCTCGCGACGCTCTGCCGAGCTGACGCTGCCCGTCAGCAGGACGACGTCGTGGCCGAGCGGCTCCAGCAGGGCGCCGAGGGTCGCCTCGTGCTGACGTGCCAGCAGGTCCGTGGGCGCCAGCAGGGCAGCCTGGCCACCGGCATCCGCCACGAACGCCATGGCCAGTGCGGCCAGCGCGGTCTTGCCTGAGCCGACGTCACCCTGGACGAGCCGCATCATCGGCCGCCCTGAGCCAAGGTCGGCGCGGATGTGGTCCACGGCGGCGCGCTGGTCCGTGGTGAGCGAGATCCGGGGGCTGGTTGCGCCACCCGTACGAGCCGCGATCTGGGCCCCGATGGTGTGCTCGATGGACGCGATGGCGCGCGACCGCCGCTCGTCCGTGACCAGCACCGTGGAGGCATGGTCACGCTCCCGCAGCCGACGACGCGACACCATGCCCACCTGGAGCGCCAGCAGCTCGTCGTAGGCGAGTCGGTCGAGTGCGTGGTCGAGGGCCGCCTGGTCGGCCGGGTAGTGGATGGACTCGATGGCCGTGCCGATGGCCATATGGTCACCCGCGACGGTGGCCGGCAGATACTCGGGGTACGGGCCCCAGGTGTCGATGGCCGCCCGGATGGCACGTCGCAAGGTCCGCGCCCGGATACCGTCCGTGAGCCGATAGACCGGTAGCAGCTCGTCCGCCGCGGTCGCGTCCACGGCGCCTTCCAGCTCGAAGTCCGGGTTCTGGAGGGTCACCCGGTCCCGGTTGTCCGTGCCCACCTTGCCCGCGATCAGCAGCCAGCCACCAGGCGGCCCGATGCGTCGCTCGATGAACTGGCGCCCGAACCAGACCGCCTCGATCTGGTCGCCGTCCTCATCCATCAGTCGGGCGAGGGTCCGCTGCAGGCGCCGGCCACCCACCACCGCGGTCTGGATGGACACCAGCTGGAGGCGCGCCGTGATGACCGAGCCGCGTTCCAGCTCCCGGATCTCGCGGATGGGTCGGTGGCCTCCGGTCGCGATCCAGCGCCGAGGGACAGCGAACAGCAGGTCACGGACCGTGTGGATGCCCAGCCGGAAGCCCGACCGGCGGAGTGCAGGAGCCCCCGGCAGACCGCTTCTACCGATGGCCACATCGAAGGGGTCGATGGGCGTCAGCAGGGCCCCCTCGATGGCCGCATCCAGAGCGTCGCTGGGTGGCACGGCGCGTCGTTGCAGCTCTTTCTCCCCGTGCGACGGCCCCGAGCGTCGGTGTTTGGTATAGTACGCGGCCGAAGCGTCCGCCCGGTCTCGCGGTGGATCAGTACCTCACCACGAGCAAGGATCCGAACTGACATGGCCCGATCCTGTGACCTCTGCGGCAAGACCTCGATGGGTGGTTTCAACCCCCAGTCAGTGGGCATGAACCGCGTTCGCGCGCATCGCCGCTACAAGGTCAATCTGCAGCCCCTCAAGATGGACAACAAAGCTGGCGTGAGCGTCACGGCCCGGGTCTGCACCCGCTGCCGACGCACCCTCCGCAAGACCTCCTGACTCGCCCCGGACGCTAGGCGTCCGGATAGCCGAGCCGGCTGAGGGTCGGTCCCGCGATGCGCAGGACGACGGCCTGTTCCTGCCGCGTGAGGTCCGCGCGCCAGCGACCCATGGACCGGGTGCTGATGGCTGTGCCCGCGTGGTGGTGTCCGTCCGGACCGGGTGCTGCATCGGGCTCCGTCAGGATCTGCGCGTCGAACGGCTCGCCCAGGTCCGTCAGCAGACCGAGGAGCACGGCCCCGGGATCCTGTACCAGGTCCTCGTAGCGCACCTCCAGATAGCGCGCGTCCCCGCGATGGCGGATGCCCGCCTCCGTGTCCGACACCCAGCGCTGCGCATACTGCTCCAGTGACAGCGGTCGATGCACCTTGGCCCACGCGCCGTCTACCCAGCGCCGATCCGGATGCTGGCGCATGGAGCAGACCACGTCGCGCCCGTCGCGCACCACGTGGATGATGCGTGCCTCGGGAAAGCGGGCCAGGATCCAGTCGAAGGAGCGCACGTTGAGGGGTGTCTTCTCGGCCCAGCGCGCGCGCCCACGAGCCTCGCGGTAACGGCTCGCGAAGGCGTCGATGAAGGCGCCCTGCGAGGTGCTCCCGGACAGCATCTGACGCAGATCGGCTTCCGGCAGCCCGAAGCCGGCCGCGACCGGGCCGATCCGGATGGCACCCGGCAGGAAGATGCTGGACTCGGGGCCACAGCAGATGGCTGGGTGCCGGTCCAGGGTCCGACGGATGAGCGTCGTGCCACTCCGGGGCGTTCCCCCGATGACGATGTGCCGCTCTGCGCTCTGCCACGGCCGGTTTCGCCAGCGATGCTGGCGGATCCGGGTGGCCCGGTTCCGCAGCTTGTCCGCAAGCGTCATGGTCGACGCAGGCTCATCCGGCCGAATCCAGCCAGATCGTGAACGGTCCGTCGTTCACGAGGCCCACGGCCATCTCGGCGCCGAAGATGCCGCGGGCGACCGTGATGCCCTGCGCCGCCAGGGCGTCTGCGTATGCCCCGTATAGGGCGTCACCCAGGTCGGGCGACGCGGCGTCCAGGAACGACGGCCGGCGCCCCTTGCGCGTGTCGGCGTACAGCGTGAACTGGCTGACGGCAAGCAGCTCGCCGGCCACGTCCACCAGGGAGCGGTTGGTGCGTCCAGCCTCATCCCGGAAGATGCGCAGACCGAGCGTCTTGTCCACCATGGCGAGCACGATCTCTGGCGTGTCCCCGCGGCCGATTCCCACGAACACCAGGAGGCCCGGACCGATGCTGCCGACGACGGCGTCATCCACCCGCACCTCGGCGCGCGTGACCCGCTGGAGGAGCAGTCGCACCTAGCGGGGACCTGCCGTCGAATGCCCAGAGCGTCGGCCTTCCCAGATGCGCTCCCGCACCAGGTGCACCTCGTCCGCGGTATCGCGTCCGCGCTGGAACAGCGCCGACCCCACGACGCACACTTCGGCGCCCCACGCACCGGCCATGGCCGCGGTGTCACGGCTGATGCCGCCGTCGACGTGGACCGCTCCGACGGTGCC
>JBBQNA010000013.1:0-26301 GCA_038329515.1 Candidatus Limnocylindrales bacterium
CGGATCCAGGACGCGCGGATGCCGCGCCCTCGCGCGTCGGGCACGCGCAACCTGGCGGACGAGCTCTGATGCACACGGAGTACATCGTCACCCTCGACGCTGCGGACCTCGGACCGGCACGACCGGTCGGGGTGCTGCGCGCCCGTGATGGCGCGGCCGGTCCAGTGTCGTTCGAGTACGGCCGTTCGTGGCGCGAGTCGGCCGACGCGTGGCCCATCGATCCGGCACTGCCGGTCGTGGCGGGTGAGACCTGGATCGCCGCCGGACTGCCCGGCGTCATCTCGGACATGGCACCCGACCGCTGGGGCAGGACCCTGCTGGAGCGGCGAGAGGTACGCATCGCGGCGCAAGAAGCGCGCACCGCCCGGACGCTGCACGACCTGGACTTCCTGGTGGGTGTCGATGATCGTTCCCGGATGGGCGCCCTGCGCCTGTCGACCGCCGTTGGTGGCCCATACCTGGCCACCGGTACGGAGGGCACCCCACCCATGACCGCGCTGCGATCGTTGGAGCACGCGGCGCACGAGCACGAGCGGACGGGCACCGTCGATGACACGGTCGTCGCGGCCCTCATCGCGCCGGGCAGCTCGCTGGGTGGCGCGCGACCCAAGGCGAGCTTCCTGACGCCGGCTGGCGAGCTGTGGATGGCCAAGTTCCCGTCGCGCAACGACCGCGTCGATGTCGGCGCCTGGGAGGAGGTGCTGGCCCGACTGGCGCGCTCGGCAGGCATCCGGATGCCCGACTCCGGCCTCCTCCGTCTCGGCGGGCCGCATCACGTGTTCACTACTCGACGATTCGATCGGTCGGGTGGCACGCGGCACGCGTACGCGTCGGCCATGACCCTGACGGGCCATCGCGATGGCGACGCCGCGAGCTACCTGGAGATCGCCCAGGCGATTGCGGACCGGGTCAGCCCTGCTGCTATCGATGCTGACCTGGAGAAGGTCTTTCGGCGTTTGGTGTTCAGCGTGATGGTGTCCAACCGCGACGACCACCTGCGCAATCACGGCTTCCTGCGCGAACACGGCGGCTGGCGGCTCTCCCCGGCTTTCGACATCAACCCCAACCCGGAGCGGTTCGAGCACTCGCTCGCCTTGGACGACCGGGCGACCGCGCCGGACCTGGCGGTCGCGATCAGCACACATCCCTTCTATCGGCTGAGCGAGGGTCGAGCCGAGACCATCACGACCGAGATCCGCCGGTCCGTCAGCGACTGGCGCAACATCGCGCGGTCCGTGGGTAGTGGCGCGGCCGATGGCATCAGCGCGGCCGAGATCACCCTCATGGCCCCGGCCTTCGCCCTTGCAGGCTGACCTGCTGACCTGCCCACGGGGTTCGATGGCGTTTACTTGGCGGGTTCATTGGCGGGTGCCGCGGCGCGTTCCTTGGCGCGGCCGTCAGTCGTGGGGCGACTGAACCAGCCGATCGCGACCCTCAATGAGGGCGAAATCAGGCGTTCAGTCGCCAAGCAAGGCGTGTAGCGACTGAAACGACCGCCGATGGCCCCGATTTCGGCCCGGGACGCTCCTCGTTGGCTCGTTCAGTCTCGTGGCGACTGAGCAGACTGGCGACTGAACGGACTGGCGACTGGCCCGGCCGGACCGAAGCGCCCGTCGCGGCCGGAGCGACGCGACAGGTGCCGCGCTACTCGCCCATGTTCAGGAGGCCGAACACGCCGCCCTGCGGATCGGCGAGAATGGCGAAGATGCCGCCCGGGAACGTGGTCGTCGGCACCATGCTGCTGGCCCCGGCGGCGACGGCCGTATCGTGGGTCGCGGCCACATCGGCCACCGAGAAGTAGGCCAGCCAGAAGCTGGGCACGAACGGCGGCAGCTCCTTGGGCATCTCCTGGGCACCCAGGAGGCTCTCTTCACCGTCGAGGAACTCGGTGTAGAGCGTGCCGTTGCCCATGTCGCTGGTTCGATGGCTCCAGCCGAAGACCTGCTTGTAGAACGGGATGGCCGGCTCGACACCTCGCGCGTTCAGCTCGCCCCAACCATAGGCACCACGACCCGTGGCGTCGAAACCGCTCATGGCGGCCGCCTGCCACAGGCCGAATGCGGCCCCCGACGGATCCGCTACGAACGCCATCGCGCCCATCTCACCGATTTCGAAGGGCGGCACCAGGACGCGGCCCCCGGCAGCCGTGGCCGCAGCCACCGTCGCCGCGGCATCGGGCGTGCCGATGTACAGGTTCCAGCTGGATGCCGCCATGTTGGGATCCATCTGGCCACCGAATCCCGCGACAGCCTTGCCGTCCAGTCTGGCCGTGGTGTAGCCGCCGTACTGGGGGTCATCGGGGGTATCCATGGTC
This sequence comes from Candidatus Limnocylindrales bacterium, assembly GCA_038329515.1. Taxonomy (GTDB): domain Bacteria; phylum Chloroflexota; class Limnocylindria; order Limnocylindrales; family CSP1-4; genus JAFMJV01. The sequence goes on from JBBQNA010000013.1 coordinate 2,315, forward strand.
CAGCCGAAGAGGGTGCCGTAGAACGCGTGGTTCACGCCCGGGTCCTTGCTCGAGTTATCGATCCAGACCGGGCGGTGGACGGTGGTCACGATGATCCTCCTTGCCGCCCTCCGAGGACGGTCGACCTAGATGATGAACACCCTATTGGTGCCGTAGTCCGGGGTCGGGCCCGTGAAGCCGTCGTAATCCTGGTACCAGTGCGTCAGCGTACCCTTGGTCGAGCCGTTGCTCCTATTCGCCGTGACAAGCAGGTGGCACAACGAGCGGTGAAGGTAGCAGTCTGGCCCGGCCGCCCGGGTTGACCAGATACGGCAATACAGGTACACAGGAAGCATGAAAGCCACCGTGGACATCCCGGACCAGTTGTACCGCCATGTCAAGGCGCGGGCCGAAATGCAGGGGCGGGCCGTTCGAGACGTCACCATCGAGTCGTATGAGCGATGGCTTTCGGATCCTGCCAACGACTCCGTGGCGGATCGGGCTGCGCTGGCGGACGCCTGGATCGAGCGCTGGGAAGCGATCGGCCGGGAGATCGCGGAGAAGGCCGTTGACCCCCGGTCCAGCGTCGAGATCCTGCTGGCTGACCGTCGCTGAGGTGCTCACCATCGATGCCTCCGTGCGGGTCGCCGCTGATCCGGCCGCCGGCGAAGGACACGGCGTGGCGCAGTCGTTCATGTACGCGGTCGTCGCGTCGGGCTCGGTCATCCATCAACCAACGCTGGCGCTCGTCGAAGTGACTGCGGCGCTTGCCCGCCGGACGCATGACCAGGCCTTTGCCCAGCGGGCCGGCCTCGCGATGCTGGCCACACCGGGCGTCCAGCTCCATCCGCTCGACCGTGAGATGGCGCGTGCTGCCAGCGCGATCGCGAGCAGAGCGATCCTCCGGGGTGCGGATGCGGTCTATGCAGCGACGGCCATGGCGACCGGCTCCGTGCTCGTGACGCTGGGTGGCGAGCTGCTGACCCGCGGCATCCCCGGCATCGATGTCATGACACCGGGCGACTGGCTCGCTGCCCGGCACACCAGCGAGTCGAGCTCGTGATCGACACCGCGGACGACACGCTCGACGCCCTGCTACACCAGATGGTCGGCCCCGAGACCACGTTTCGGACCGACCAGCGGCGGGCCATCGAGGCCGTGACCATCGACGGCTCCCGCGTGCTCGTGGTCCAGCGCACCGGCTGGGGCAAGAGCCTCGTGTACTGGATCGCGACGCGGGTGCTGCGCGACCGGGGCGAGGGACCCACGGTCATCATCAGTCCCCTGCTGGCCCTGATGCGCAACCAGATCGCGGCCGCGGCTCGCATCGGCCTGCGCGCAGTGACGGTCAACTCCAGCAACCGCGATGCCTGGCCGGACATCCGCGCCGCACTTGCGGCGGATGAGGTGGACGTCCTGCTGGTGTCGCCGGAGCGACTCGCGGACGAGGGCTTCATGCGCGACACGCTGCCGTCGATCGCGCGCTCCATCGGGCTGTTCGTGGTGGACGAGGTCCACTGCATCTCCGACTGGGGCCATGACTTCCGGCCCGACTACCGGCGCATCGGCGCCATCCTGGATGCGCTGCCGGCACGCACGCCCGTGCTGGGTACGACCGCGACCGCCAATCGGCGGGTCATCACGGACATCGAGGCTCAGCTGGGTGCGGCCACCGTGACCATCGATGGGCCGTTGCGACGCGACTCATTGCGACTGGGCGCACATGTCATCGATGACCCGGCCGAACGGATGGCCTGGCTCTCGCAGTACATCCCCAAGATCCGGGGCGCGGGCATCGTGTATTGCCTCACGGTGGACGACACGGAGCGGGTCGCGGCGTTCCTGCGCCAGCGGGGCATCGATGCGCGGGCCTACAGCGCCCGGCTGAGTGAGTCGGACCGAGAAGCGCTCGAGCTGGGCCTGCTGGCGGACGACTTCAAGGTCCTGGTGGCCACCGTCGCGTTGGGCATGGGCTTCGACAAGCCGAACCTGGGTTTCGTCATCCACTACCAGCGACCAGGGTCGGCGATCACGTACTACCAGCAGGTTGGTCGCGCGGGGCGTGGCGTCGATGACGCCTACGGCATCCTGCTGTCCGGCCGCGAGGACGACGAGATCCAGCGCTACTTCATCCACAGCGCCTTTCCGCCCGTTGCGGACATCCGCGCCGTCATCGATGAACTGGCCGTCGGGCGGCCGAGGACGCTGGGTGAGCTGACCTCGGTCACCAAGCTCCACCGCAAGCGCGTCGAGACCATCATCCGGTCGCTCCATGTGGACGGGGTGGTGGCTCGCGACAAGGACCACTACTCGCTGACGGGTGAGCCGTGGCAGGAGGGTGTCGACCGCATCGCGCGCGTCATCGCCATGCGCGAGTCGGAGCTGGCCCAGATGCAGGCGTATGTGGAGCACGACGGCTGTCTCATGGCATTCCTGGCTGAGGCCCTGGACGATCCCAACGCGGCACCCTGCGGTCGCTGCGCCCCGGAGACCGGTGGCTTCCGCTGGACGGAGGTAGACCACGAGGAACGCAAGCTCGCCGCAGCGTTCCTGGGCTCCGGCTCCACGCGCGCGGCCAAGCCACCAGCCAAGCCGCGCACGCCGCGCGTCAAGGCGGCACCCAAGCCCCGCAAGGTGGCCCGGAGGAGCCCGAAAGCCGCTTGATCCAGCTCGCACGCCGACTGGTACGCTCGGGCCGTGGCATTTTACGAGGCACTGGCACAACGCGTCCGAGTAGCGCTTGCGGACCGAGATGCCATCACCGAGCAGCGCATGTTCGGCGGCATCACGTTCATGGAGCACGGCAACATGTGCGCCGGAGTGACCCATGATGAGTTGCTGGTCCGTGTCGGCAAGCCCGGACTCGCGGCCGCGCTGGCTGAGCCGGGCGCTCGCCCGATGGTGATGCGCGGCCGGGAGACCGGCTTCGTGTTCGTGGCGCCCGATGCCATCTCAACGGATGCGGCGCTGGCCGCCTGGATCGCGCGCGGTCTGGCGATCTCATCGGCGCTGCCGCCAAGGGGCTGACCGCTCAGTCGATGGGTTCGAACACCACGACCGGGATCTGGCGCGCCGTGACGCGCTGCCGGTAACCGTCGAAGAAGGGCATCTGGGCCACCTGGAGGTCGAACAGGCGGGTCCGCTCTGGCTCGCCCGCCGTGCGCGCCCGTGCTCGGAACGTCTGCCCCGCGTGTTCGATGGTCACGATCGGATCCCGGTCCAGGTTGCGATACCAGGCGGGATCCGTGGCAGAGCCGCCCTTGGACGCGATGACCGAGATCCGACCGCCGTCTTCCACGAAGTTGAGGGGCGTGACCCGCGGCTGGCCACTCACGGCGCCGGTCGTGGTCAGCAGGATGACGGGGTGCTTGCGGCCGGTCTGCCCACCCTTGGCACGAAAGCTTGCGATCACCGGATCGTTCATCTCGGCCCACTCGGCCGCTGTCTTCTCAGGCATATGCTCGTTCCAGCCCTTCGAACATGGGGAAATGCCGGATGTTCTGGGTCATGAGGTCTGCCTCCAGCGTGATCGCCGCGGCGGCGATGAGGTAGTCGACCGTATCCACGCCTGGATGCGAGCGCAGGTATCGGGCGGCCAGCCGGCCAGCCGAATCCGCCAGCTCGACGGTGACGTCCTGCCAGCGCAGCACATCAAGCAACGTATCGATACGTGCCATCTCGTCCTCGCGTGCACCCGCGAGCAACTCCGTGCGCACGACCGACACGCTCCACAGTTCGTCGCCCCCTTCCACGGCTGCCCGCAACGCCGCCACGGCTCCGGGGTGCCCACGCAGATGATCGATGAGGACACACGTATCCACGAGCACGAGTGCCATCGAGCTTAGCCAGCCGCGTCCGCGTGGAGGACGGCGAGCCGCCCGCTGCGCAGTCGGTCCACCGTCGCCTCGCCCGTCGTGAATCGGTCCTCCCAGACGCCCGCGGTGGACTCCAGCGAGCGCAATCGGTCATCGGTATCGGACGCTCCGAGGTACACCGCCTCGATGGCCTCGCGGATGAGATGAGAGCGCGTGCGACCGGTCGCTCGTCCTGCGGCATCCAGGGCCGCAGCTTCGCGACTGGTCAGGTAGATCTGCGTCCGTTGCATGATGTATGTGTACATCGTCCATCGATCGCCGTCAACCCGCACGCCAACACCCCGTCCTCGCGCCCCGCCACACCGAGCCCTCTGCTAGCCTCCGAGTCTGGATCACAGATCACAGGAAGGTTGTGATGGTGGCGCCCAACGACTCGATGGATCTTGGGGAGGCACGCCTGGATGACTTCCTGTCCCGGATGCGCGACGCGATCCTGGCCACGGTGCGCAAGGACGGCGGTCCTCAGGCGACCCCTGTCTGGTACCACTGGGACGGTGAAGTCATGCGCATGAGCACCACGCACCAGACCGCCAAGACCCACAACATCCGGCGAGACAGCCGGGTCAGCATCTGCGTCGACGACCAGGTCAGTGGCAGCTACGTCACCCTGTTCGGGCGGGCGGAGATCATCGAGGACGACCGCGAGCAGGTGGCGGCGGAGTCCTGGCCGCTGCTCCTGCGCTACATGCCGCCAGACGAGGCCACCACGCGCTGGGCGCGCATCAACGCCAACGATGACCGCATCGTGCTGCGGGTCCGCCCCGAGCGCGTCATCTGGCGCAGCGGGGTCCGCTGACATGGCCGCGACATCGGACCGCCTCATCGTCAAGTCCACCGAGGATCAGGTGTACGAGGCACTGCGGACGGAGATCCTCCAGGGAGTGGAGCCAGGGACGCCGTTGCGGCTCTCGGCCATCGCCGATCGGCTGGGTGTCAGCACGATGCCCGTGCGTGCGGCACTCCGACGCCTGGAACGGGAGGGCCTGGTGCGCCAGACCGCGCGCAAGGGCGCGGTCGTGGCACCCCTGGAGCTGCACGATGTGCAGGAGATCCAGGCCATCCGATGGGGCATCGAAGGGCTCGCCGCGCGCCTGGGTGCGGAGGCGATCGCGGAGGCGGGGCTGGCAGCAATGCAGGGCCACCTGGATCGGATCCGCGGTGCGGCCGCAGCCGCGGACCTGGATGCCTACCTCGCCGCCACATACGCCTTCGAGGACGCCTGCTACGAAGCCGCCGACAGGCCGCGACTGCTGGAGACCGTGCGCCACTATCGTCGGGCGGCCCAGCGCTACCTGCTGTTCGTGATGGGCGCCGACCCGAGCACGCTCCAGGTCGCGCCGTGCGAACGGTTCTACGCGGCAGCGGCCGCCCGCGATGGCGCGACCGCGGAGCAGGCCATCCAGCACGAGATCATGAGCCTCTATGACCGGCTCGCGGATCGCATGGAGCGTGGGCCGAGCATGCGCACCGTGGCGTCCGTCTGAGGCCATCGCGCCGACCGCGCTCCCGTATGGGCGACCGCCTGAGGCTATCGCGGCGTCCGCCTGAGGCTATCGTGGCGCCCGCCTGAGGGCCTCGCGGCGCTCGTCCGGGACCACCTTCGCGGCGCCCGCCGAAGTCACCATCGCGACCGCCCGAAGTCACCACCGCGACCGCGCTCCGGTATCATGATCACAGATCACGACTGACCGGTCGAGGTCATCCGCAGCACTTCCCGGAGGTCGCGCCCTGATGGCCATCGAGCAGGTCGAGGTGTTCACGGTCCACTACGCCGTCGAGCCCCTGCGATCGGTGTCCATCGCGCCCATCTCGGTCCACGACTTCGTGTTCTGCAAGCTGACCGACAGTGACGGCACGATCGGCTGGGGCGAGACCTACCTCATCCCGGGCATCTCGGCCATCGTTGCGGAGCTGGGCGCCATGCTCATCGGCCAGCAGGCCCTCGACGCCCGACGGCTGTGGTCGGACGTCTGGCTGGGCTCGGAGCACACCTGGGCCGCGTCGGCCATCTCCATCGCCATCGATGACCTGCGGGGTCGTCAACTGGGTGTCCCCATCCACGCCCTGTACGGCGGCGCAATCCGCGACCGGGTCGCGGCATATGGCGCCAGCACGGGCTATGTCGAGGGTCTCGACCCGGCCGAGACGTGGCCCGCCGAGACCGCCCAGCACGCCGCGGATGGCTTCATCGCCACCAAGTTCCGCATCGGGCGCTATCCCATCAAGCACGAGATCGCGATCCTGGAGCGGGTCGTGACCGACCACCCCACGATGACGCTCATGGCGGACGGCAACGCCGCCTACGACATCTCGGAGTCCATCCGGGTCGGTCGTGCGCTCGATGAGCTGGGTTTCCGATGGCTGGAGGAGCCGATGCCCCAGCGGGGCGGTTACGCAGCATACGAGCGGGTCGCGGCAGCGCTGGACATCGCGCTTGCCGGCGGCGAGATCACCCAGAGCCGGCACGCGGCACTCGAGACACTGCGTCGCGGCTGCTTCGACATCATCCAGCCGGAGCCGGTCATCATCGGCGGTATCGGCGAGGCGATCTGGGTGGGTGAGCTGGCCCGCCTGCACGGCGTGGAATGCGTGCCCCACACGTCGGGCAGCATCATCGGCATCGCGGCCGGACTGCACGCACTGGCGACCGTCCCCGACGCGTCCACGTCACCCTCGACGGTGATGCCGTACCTGGAGGTCGGCACGGACCCCAATCCGTGGCGCACGGAGCTGCCGACGACGGATATCCTGGCGCTCGAGGACGGTTTCGTGCGCATCCCGATGGGCCCAGGTCTGGGCGTGGACATCGACGAGACGTTCCTGCGCGCCGTGGCCGTCACGAGCCAGGTCATCCGCTAGGAAACCCGATCCAGCCGCTTGGTGCGGTTCACGCCACTTCGGTGCGGGGCCGCGCTCTCGGCCGCGCCACCCCGCCCTACCGTCCTGAGTCCCATCGACGCAGCACCGAGACGGGAAGACCCTGGTGCAACGCGAGTGCGATGTCGATCGAGTCCCCAGTGATCCAACGGGCGGACATCGGCCGTACCGACCCCGCTGCGAGGCGGCTCACCCGTCGCTCTGCATCACCAGTGCTGCGATCGTCGGCTGAGGGTCGTCTGGATCAGTCACCAGCGGCCCACCTGCCAGCTTCCTCCGCCCGTTCGCATCCCAGATGATCGCGCCACCGCAAGACCGGGCCAGCGCGGTCCGGTGCGGACTACAGGTGGCGCGCCAGGAAGTCCGCGATGCGCTCCATGCGTGCCATCCGGAATCGTGCCGAGCCGGTGAGGTCCATCAGGTGGCCCTCCCCCGGCGCCCGCACGAACTCGACCGGCTTGCCCAGCGCACGCAGCGCGGCGTACATCTGTTCGCTCTGGGTGATGCTCACGTTTTGGTCCAGCTCAGCGTGGAGCAACAACAGCGGGGTCGTGATGCGGTCGGCGTAGCGGACGGCTGACCGGTCGACCCAGTCCATGGGCTGCTCCCATGGTGCGTGGCCCATCTCCGCCAGCCACCACAGGCCGGCATCCTCGCTGGTGCCGAAGGCGGCGAACAGGTCGCTGATGCCGTTCTCGGAGACGGCGGCCCGGAACCGGTCGTCCTGGCTGATGGCCCACAGTGTCATGTAACCGCCGTACGAGACACCCGTGATGGCGAGCCGGTCGGCATCGATGCCGGGGGCGGCAGCGGCCGCATCGGTCAGCGCGAGCACATCCGCGAGGTCGACACCACCCCAGTCGCCCACGACCGCACGCCCGAATGCTTCGCCATACCCGAGGCTGCCGCGCGGATCGCAGTTCAATACCGCGTATCCCAGCGCCGCCAGTCGATGGGTCTCGAAGCTGAAGCGGAGACCCACGGAGTAGTGCGGGCCACCGTGTACGGCGACGATGAGCGGCGCATCGCCGGTGAGCGGCGCATCGCCGGTGAGCGGCGCATCGCCGGTGAGCGACGCATCGCCGGTGAGCGACGCATCGCCGGTGAGCGGCGCATCGCTGGCGTCCACCGCGGCACTCGGGCGCGTGAGCCAGCCTTCGATGGCCTGCTCGCCCGAGCCGGTCGTCTGGACGACCTCCGTCACCCCGAACTCGACCTCCGCCAGCCACTCCCGGTTCTGATCGCTGATGGCCTGTTCACCGCTGCCGTCCAGCGCCGCGATGGAGACCTCGCCCGGATCATCGGGCCTCGATGCGATGAACGCCACGCGGCCCGAGGCGGGCGACACCGACCATGAGACCACGGCGCGATCGCCCGTGACGACCGGTTGCCACTGGCCATCGAGCGCGACCCAGCCGAGCGCACCCCGGCCACCATCGGCCCAGCGCATCCAGACCCGTTCCCCGTCCCCGTCCTCGATCCAGCGCAGTGCCGCGTCACCCATGCCCCGCCCGTCATCCGAGCGCACGGTCAGGCCCAGCGCGAACGGCGGTTCATCAACGAGTGGGATGTCCGTCGGGGGTCGGCGTCGTCCGTCCGCATCGATGATGCGCAGCCGCCAGCCGAGACCCTGGGCCGATCCCTGGCCGTGACCCAGCAGCGCCACCCGTGCGCCATCCGGGGACCAGTCGAAGGCGACGAGCGGGCCGCTGCCATCGGTCAGGCGCTGCGGCGGCTCACCGTCCTGGCCGCCACCTGCGACGTCCACCAGCCACAGGTCGTTGATGGGCGATGCGAGACCCTCACGTCCCCGGTCGGACAGGAACGCCACAGCACGACCGTCGGGCGACCACGCGGGTCGCCGGTCCGCGGCGGTCCCCGCGGTCAGCGCTCGTGCCGCGCCGCCGTCGGCGGGCATGACCCAGATGGCGCTGCTCGTGTGTCCCGCGCCGACCGGGTGGCCGTCGCGCTTGTAGTCGTCGGTGGTCACCTCGACGAGCACGGGTCGCTCACTCACTGGCGCGCCGTCCAGGGAGCGGGTCACGGACAACGCGATCGTGCCGCCGTCCGGCGACCAGGCCGGCTCCCCGGCGCCGAACGGCGAGTCTGTCATGGGCGCCGGCTCGCCACCATCCCGATCGGTGCCCCACAGCCGCGACACGCCATCGCGGACAGCCACGAACACCAGGCGCGACCCGTCCGGGGACCATCGCGGCGACCGGTCTGATGCATCGATCGGACTCAGGGAGCCCAGGGGGGCACGCCTGGCCACATCGCCGCCGGCCACATCGCCGCCGGCCACATCGAAAACCAGGATGCCCGAGCGCAACCCGTCCAGCGCGGCGTCCAGACGAGTCTCCACACATGCCACTCGATGACCGTCGACGGACAGCTGCACATCGGACAGCCAGCGCACAGAGAACAGGTCGCGGGGCTCGACCGGGCGGCGGCTCATCCCGGGTCGGGATAGCGGAACTGGACCGTTGGCGGACGCTCCGGCGACTGGAGCAGCCGATAGGCGTCGGGCGCATCCTCGAACGCGAACGACTTCGCCAGCGGCGCCGTGCGCACCTTGCCATCCGCGAGCAGGCGCAGGAAGTGGCCCTGGTTGCGGTTCTCCGTCCAGCGCACGAGCCCGATGGGATAGTCCACGCCGCTCTCCTCGTACGACGGATCGTATCGACCCGGTCCGTACGCGATGGCCTGTACGAAGGTGCGATCCCACATCCGGGCTCGCTCCACATCCATGCCGAACAGCCCCAGCCCGACCACCCGGCCGCGCTGACGGCAGAGGTCGAGCGCAGTGTTGATGGGCTCATTCGATTCGGTGACCACGCCCAGCACGACCGCGTCGGCGCCAAAGCCGTTGGTCCGGCTGCGCACGAGTTCCACGAGGTCCACCCCGCGCGGGTCGTGGACGTCCTGGATGCCCAGCTCCTGGGCCAGAGCGCGGCGTCCCGGGTCGATCTCGAGACCGATGACATACAGGCCCGCGGCCTGTGCGATCTGGCCCGCCAGCATGCCCAGCAGGCCCATGCCGTACAGCACGACCGTCTCGCCGAAGGTGCAGTCGGTCTGGCGCAGCGCCTCCTCCGCGACCGCGCCCAGGGTCACGAAGGACGCATCCGCGACCGACACACCCTCCGGGATCCGGGCCACGAGGTTGCGGGGCACCGCGACCACCTCAGCGTGGTGCGAGCACTGGCTGCCGGAGCAGGCGACGAGGTCACCCACGGCCAGGTCGTTGACACCCTCGCCGACCTCGATGACCTCACCCGCCAGGCTGTAGCCGATGGAGATGAGACCCGGCTCCGGGCGTCGTGGCTCCAGGGGCCCCCGGATACCGCTCCGGATATTGGGGTACACGTATGGCGCGGCGCCCGGGTACTCCTCGTCCTTGGCGTCCTCCGCGATGCTCTTGCGCAGGATCCAGGACTCCGTGCCACTGCTGACCGTGGAGTAGTGGGTGCGCACCAGCACCTCGCCGGAGCGGAGCGTGGGCGTGGCCACGTCGCGGATGACCGCCTGGCCGTGGAGCGCGAAGATCCGACGCATATGCCTCTTCCTTGGACCGCTATCCGCGTGTGCCTGGTCTCGCAGGACTCAGTCGGGATCGTCGATGAATGCCCAGCAGTCGATCTCGACCACGAGCTCCGGTCGCGCCAGTCCGACCACGATGAGCCCCGTGCCGCACGGCGGCAGATCGAAGTAACTCCGGAAGATGGGGTAGACGGACGCCCGGTAGGCCCGGTCGGTGGTGTAGAGGACGTAGCGCACGATGTCATCCATCGTGCCCCCGGCCATCTCCATGAGGGTCTTGATGTTCTCGCACGCGAGCCGGGTCTGGGCGGCGGCGTCGTACGGGTGCTGGAGCTCCCCTTCCAGGGTCAGACCGGTCTGGCCCGTGATGTACACGTGATTGCCGGCACGGATACACATCGGGCTGGGACCCGTGAGGCCGGCTACCTCGCTCTGGTCCACGAGGCCTTCCAGCATCTTGGCGGAATTGGCAGCGCGATAGATGACCTGCTTCTTGACCATGTGCGTCTCCTTCACGGGGCTAGGAATGGACGGTCCGGCTGCGGTGCAGGCCGGCATGGGTCGCGGATGGATTGCGCCCGAGTGGGCGCGACTCTGACAGGGCGCCCCTCACTGGACGCCCGGGTACACTCCGTCGGATCCGGCGCGGCGACGTGCCCGATTCCAGCTGCCCCCGGGGCGACCGACAGGAGCGACCATCACCGTGCTCAGGACCACGCCGCTGCTCATCAAGAGCGCGGAGGAACAGGTCTACGAGGTCCTCCGCGATGAGATCCTCCACGGCATGGAGCCGGGCCTGCCGCTGCGGCTCGCGGAGATCGCGGACCGGCTGGGCGTCAGCACCATGCCCGTGCGAGCGGCGCTGATGCGCCTCGAGAGCGACGGGCTGGTCCGCCAGCAACCGCGCCGAGGGGCCATCGTGGCGCCCCTGGACGTGGAGGACATCCAGGAGATCCAGTCCATCCGCTGCGGCATCGAAGGACTCGCCGCGCGACTGGGTGCCGCGGCGATCGACCCGGTCGGCCTTGGTCGAATGGCGGAGCTGCTGTCCGTGCTGGAGTCGGCGGCGCAGCGTCGGGACCTGGACCAGTACCTGCACATCGCCACCGAGTTCGAGGACGAGTGCTACAAGGCTGCCCATCGCGCCCGGCTGCTGGGCCTGGTCCAGGGATTTCGGCAGGCCGCGCAACGATACGTTCGGCTGGCCGTCGGTGGCAGCCCGGACTTCAAGATCGATGCCCACGAGCGGCTCTACCGAGCGGCCGTCGCTCACGATGGCGAGGCCGCGGAGGACATCATCCAGGAGGCCTTGCTGTGGACCCTGGAGCGCATCGTGGAGCGCATGCAGCACGAGACAGCGACGCCGGTCCCGGGCTGAGGCACGCCGAACCAACGACCTGGCACATCAGGCCTCATGTTTGATGGCGCCGGCCGCGATGACCAGGCGTGGTCCGCGCAACGCCCCGATGTCCACCAGTGGATCACCATCCACGACCAGGAGGTCCGCGACCTGACCCACGGCCACGAGCCCCGTGTCACGCACGTCCAGGAGGTGCGCGGCTGCGGCGGTCGCCGAGTGGAGCGCGGCCTGTGGCGTCATCCCGTGACGGATATACAGCTCCAGCTCGGTGACCATATCGCCCGGGTCCACGAGCGGCGCACCACCGTCATTACCGGCCACGATCTGGACCCCTTGGCGGACGGCCGCCTCGAACCCCGGCAGGAGGCTGGCCGCGAGCCGCTCGCAGGCTTCCACCACGAACGCCGGGATGCCCCCGGCGACGCCGTGGCGAAGGATGACCTCGTCCGAGAGCAGCGTGGGCACGAGGGCCACATCCGACGCCAGCATGGCCTCGATGGCCCGCTGGTCCAGGCCATGTCCATGCTCGATGGACGACACGCCTGCCGCGATGGCATCGAGGGTGCCCGCGATGCCCTCCGAATGGGCCGCGACCGGGATGCCCGCGGCGGCCGCGACATCTACCACGGCGCGCATCTCTTCGAGGGACAGCTGGGGTGCGCCGGCGACCTGGCCGGGCGTCATCATGCCGCCCGTCGCCATGACCTTGATCACCCGGGCGCCCGCGGCGATCTGTTGACGCGTCGCCGCCGCGGCCGCTGCAGGCCCGGTCACCTGCACCGACATGAAGGTGTGACCATGGCCACCGGGGATGCAGATCGGCTGGCCGGCCGCCACGATGCGCGGGCCGCCCGTGACGCCCGCCTCGATCTCGCGCCCCAGCTGGATGGCCAGCCCGTCCGGCGCGCCCAGGTCGCGCACGGTGGTGACGCCGGCTCGCAGCGTCGCCGCGAGCCGTGCCCGCGCAGCCTCCAGGATGACCGCGTTGCCACTGCCACCCAGGAGGCCCTCGGCCGGGTCGGCACTGCCGTCCATGGTGATGTGGACGTGGGCATTCATGAGTCCGGGCACGACCGTGAGACCCGCCGCCTGCCACTCGTGGTCGCCCGAGCGGAGAGTCAGGCCTCGGCCGATCTCCCGGATGCGGCCGTCCGCGATGCGCACGTCCGCGCGCCGCGCGAGCACGCCCCGGCCATCCACGATGCGGACGTCGCGGATGAGCAACGGCGGCGTGACCGGGGCGGCGGGTTCGACCGAGGCGGCGGGTACGACCGGGGCGGCAGTCGCCCGGGTCATCCGGCGCGGCCCGCGACGAAGGGCCCGATGACCTCGATGGCGCGCTCGATCTCGGCGTCGGTCGTATGGGCGTGGGGCGACAGGCGCAGGGAGCCACCCCGAACCGATGCCCGGATGCGTGCCGTCGTGAGGGCTCGAGCGAGGCCGGCGTCATCGCCGATGGGCACGCAAACGAGCGTCGTACCGGCATCCGTCACACCCAGGCCAGCGGCAAGTCGGGCCGCCTGGCCCAGGACCTCATCGAACACGCCGGCCGCCTGCCACTCGTTCAGCAGCCGCAGCGACTCGCGCGCACCGACCCAGCTGAACCAGGCCTGGGAGACATTGAAGCGTGCCGCATCCGGGGCCAGCTGGAGCGGCCCGCCGAAGTAGCGTCCGTACGGCAGGTCCCCGGCACGCCAGCCCGCAGCAATGGGTGCGACCGTGTCCCAGGCGGCCTCCCGGACATACAGGAACGCCACGCCCCTCGGGCACAGCAGGTGCTTGTAGCCGGCGCATACGAGGTAGTCGATTGCACCGATCTCGCGGGGCAGGCTGGGTCGCATGGGGATGGCCTGCGTCGCGTCCACGAGCACCCGGGTGCCGTGCCGACCAGCCGCCTCCAGGATCCCGCTGAGTGGCGCCGCGATACCCGTCTGCATCTGGACCAGGCTGGTAGCCACGAGCGTGGTGCTGGCGCGGATGGCGTCCGGAAGTCCCCCCAATGGAACCTGCCTGACGCGCACACCGCGCTGCTCGGCCACCAGGAAGGGATACAGCACGGAGGTGAATTCGTTGTCCGGGATGACGACCTCGTCACCGGCCTGGAGGGATGCCGCGATGGTCCCTACCGCTACACTCACGGCAGGTTGGGTGGCGATCTCCCCGGTGCGCGCGCCGATGAGCTTCGCGAACGAGGCTCGACAGTCCTCGGCGGTCGAATCCCAGTCCTCGATCCAACGGCCCGTGCCGTCCTGCCACACGCTGACAGCAGCTCGCAGGGCACGCACGGTGTCCCGGGGCGGCCGACCGTATGTGGCAACATCCAGGTAGATGCGTCCACGCGCCGGTGCGAATGCAGACGCTGTCGAATCGGGCATCGATCGGGCCTCGTCGGTGTGCGGGCACTGCCGATGGGTCGACGCGCTCGACCATCGGTGATACCTTATCACAGATCACATCCGATCCGAGACCCGCGGACGAGCACGACGGAAGTATCCGCGGCAGGACGTCGCGCAACCCGGCACCAGGGAGTCGCCCTCTTGATGAACGACGCGTCGCTCCACCTAGACCACCTCCAGCGGGTCTTCGGCAAGGTCCGCGCGGTCGACGACCTGAGCCTGGATGTGCCCTCGGGCTCGTTCCTGACGCTCCTCGGACCCTCTGGCTGCGGCAAGTCCACGACCCTGTCGCTCATCGCCGGCCTGGACAAGCCGGACGGCGGCCGCATCCTGCTGGGCGAGCGCGACATCACGGCAGAGCCGCCCAACGAGCGGCGGATGGCGATGGTGTTCCAGAACTACGCGCTGTACCCGCACATGACCGCGTACGGCAACATCGCCTTCGGGCTCAAGCTCCAGCACCGGCCAAAGACAGAGATCGAGGCCCGGGTCAAGGCGGTCGCGAGCGTCCTCGACATCGCGCATCTGCTCGATCGCAAGCCGGGCCAGATGTCGGGTGGCCAGCAACAACGCGTGGCGCTCGGTCGAGCGCTGGTCAAGGAACCGGCGGTGTTCCTGCTGGACGAGCCGTTCTCCAATCTCGACGCGGCGCTGCGCTCCCGGATGCGCACCGAGGTCAAGCACCTCCACCTTCGCCTGGGCACGACGTCCGTGTTCGTGACCCACGACCAGGAAGAGGCGATGACCCTCTCGGACATCATCGCGGTGATGCGTGACGGCAAGCTGGTCCAGGCGGGCTCGCAGGCCGAGATCTACGGTCGACCCAGGCACCTGTACGTGGCCACGTTCGTGGGCAAGCCGCGTATGGGCTTGCTGGAAGGCACGCTGGTGGCTGAGGGCACCGATGTCATGTTCGCGGGCAACGGCGTGCGCATCGGGCTCGGCAGCGCCGAGGCGCAGGGCCTGGACGGCTCGGGCACGGGCGAGGTCACGCTGGGTATCCGCGCCGAGGACCTCGTCATCCGGCTCGACGCCGACGCCACGGGCCCGCGCGTCTTCGACGCCACGGTCCAGCTCTTGGAGCCCATCGGCTCCGACACCTACGTGGAGCTGTCCGTGGGCGACACGTCGCTCGTCTCACGCGCGGCACCCGACCTGCCCGTCACGCTCGGTCTGCCGGTGCGTGTCGAGGCCGCAGGCCGGCTGCACCTGTTCGACCGGACCACCGGCGACCGCCTCAATCGGTGAACCGCCCGGCTCGGGACTCGGGCGGGGCGCTGTTCACGCTCGACCCCCGGCGCAGCTACCCCACGCTCGTCGGCGGCGAGGGCTGTCACGTCTGGGATGACCAGGGTCATCGATACCTCGATGCCATCGCGGGCATCGCGGTGGTCAACCTGGGCTACGGCCGCTCGGATGTGGTCGCGGCCATCACGGCCCAGGCATCGGCCCTCCCCTTCGCGGTCAGCAACATCTTTGGCAACGAGCCGGCGCGGCAGCTGGCCGACCGAGTGGCGGCCCTGACGCCGGGTGACCTGGACCACATCCACTTCACGTCCGGTGGCTCAGAGGCGGTGGAGGTGGCGCTCAAGATGGCGCGCCAGTACCACGTCGTCCGGGGCGAGCCGGAACGGTCCGTATTCATCTCGCGCTGGACCAGCTATCACGGTGCGACCCTGGGCACGCTCACGGTGGGTGGCAGTCAGCTCCGGCGCAAGGCATATCAGCCGCTGCTCCTGAACACGCCCCATATCCCGGTCGTGAACTCGTATCGGCATGCGGGTGCGCAACCATTCGCCGAGGCCGGCGAGGCGTATGCAGCCGACCTCGAGCGGGAGATCCTGGACATCGGCCCGGCGCGGGTGGCCGCATTCATCGCGGAACCCATCGTCGCGTCCGTCGGCGGCACGCTCGCGCCTCCCGACGACTACTTCACGCTGGTGCGCGAGATCTGCGACCGGTACGGCGTGCTGCTCATCATCGACGAGGTGGTGACTGGCTTCGGGCGGACCGGGCGGACCTTCGCCGTCGACCACTGGGACGTCGTGCCCGACCTGCTGGTGATGGGCAAGGGCATCAGTGGCGGCTACGCGCCACTCGGCGCCGTCGCGGCCCGGTCCCACGTCCGCGAGGCATTCGTGGATGCGGGCGCGACCTTCGAGCACATCTTTACCTTCGGCGGCAACCCCGTATCCATGGCCGCTGGCGTGGCGGTCCTGGACGCGTTCCAGGATGAGGACGTGCTGGGCAACGTGACGCGCGTGAGTGACGCGTTCGCGGCCGCACTGGAGCCGTTGTGGCGCTTCCCGTTCGTGGGCGACATCCGGACGCGCGGCCTGATGGCGGGCATCGAGTTCGTGGCCGACCGATCGACGAAGGAGCCGTTCGACCCCGGGCTGGGCTTTGCCGCCCGTATCCGGGAGGCGGGCCTGCGCAACGGCGTGGTCACCTATCCCGGCGGCGGGGTCGCGGACGGCCTCCGGGGCGACATCATCAGCCTCTACCCGCCGCTGGTCATCGGCCCGCCCGAGCTCTCCGAGCTCTCCGAGCGACTCCAGGCGACCTTCGAGGACGTGGCCGCCGGCCTCGGCTGAGACCGCCGGCGATGGGCGAGGGCTACCGGCCTCGGCTGAGGCACG
Source organism: Candidatus Limnocylindrales bacterium (assembly GCA_038329515.1). Taxonomy (GTDB): domain Bacteria; phylum Chloroflexota; class Limnocylindria; order Limnocylindrales; family CSP1-4; genus JAFMJV01. Next base: position 18,981 of record JBBQNA010000013.1, read on the forward strand.
GCGGGTCCGCGCGCGTCCGTGGCCGCGTCGCGCGCCGGCTGAAGTCCCAGATGATCCAACGGGCGGAGATAGGCCGTACGGAGCGACCCCCAAGCCACTCGCCCGTCGTTCTGATGCTGCCGTGATGCAGTAAGCCGGGGGAACACCAATGTCGGGCGGCACGGTGGTCGATGGAGCGCCGTGCTCCGTCCGTTCGATGCCCAGATGATCATCTGTGGCGCGAGCACCCAGACAGGATCAGCTGCGCAGGCGGTCCCGGGCATCGGGATTGACGATGTTCCTCGTCCAACCCGTGGTCATGAACTCGATGGTCGTGCGGCACATCTCGGCGCGCAGGTCGACGAATGCCTCGACCGAGAAGCCTGCGATGTGGGGCGTCATGACCACGTTCGGTGCCGAGCGCAGCGGGCTGTCGGCCGGCAGCGGCTCCTGCTCGAACACATCCAGCCCGGCGCCCGCCACATGGCCACTCTGCAGCGCCTCGATCAGTGCCTGAGTGTCCACGACCTTGCCCCGCGCCGTGTTGACGATGATGACGCCCGGCTTCAACTTCGCGAGTAGCGCCGCGTCCACGAGGTGATGGGTACCCGGCGTGTAGGGCACGTGGAGTGAGACATAGTCGGAGCTGGCCAGCAGCGTATCCATGTCCACGGCCTCGATGCCCGATGCCGCCAGCTCGGCAGGGGTACGTACCAGGTCGTGGCCGATGACACGCATCCCGAACCCGGCCGCGATCCCTGCCACGGCAGAGCCGATGCGACCGGTGCCGATGAGTCCCAGCGTCCGACCGCGCAGCCGATGGACGCTGCCCGGGATCGACAGCGGCCACTCCCCCTCCATCATCCGCACGTGATGGAATGCGGTACGCCTGGAGACCGTCATCAGCAGTGCGATGGCCGTCTCGGCGACGTCATCCGTGCCGTAGGCGGGCGCGTTGGCGACCGCGACACCCAGCTCCGTTGCCGCGTCGAGGTCCATCTGCTCGTAGCCCACTCCCCAGCGGATGGCCAGGCGCAGTGACGGCAGGGACTCCATCACGCGACGCGTGATGTGCGGCTTCCAGGCGAGCCAGAGCACGGGCGCGTCACCGGCACGCTCGATGATCTCGTCCTCGGTTAGGCACTGACCCAGCTCCAGGGTGCCGCCGGCGGCCGCCAGCGTCGCCCGCTCATCCGTATAGGGCTCGAGATCCGGGCTCGGATCGACCTGGAACACCTGGAAACTCACGGCGATCCTCCTGGAGGGATGCACGACGGTCCATCGTCCGCCGAGGGCATGGGTCGGCGGGGCTGCTGATATATGATCATAGCCTCTGATCGTGCCCATGGAGCGAGATGGACGAACCAGTCCGACGTCGCAGCTTCGTCCGCCTTGTGGCCACCGGTGCCGTCCAGAACGCCGGCCGTCTGGCCGCGATCTCAGGTGTCGCTGCGGGCATGGTGGTACACGGCGTGGCCAGCCTTGTCGAGGCGGTCGACCCGGTGGACCCTGCCGCTGCCGGGAGCCCGATCGCGACCCCGTCGCCGGCATCCGGCATGGCCAGACCCGTGACCACGATGTCCGGGGCGGCGGCACCCACCTCAGCCGCGCGACCCGCGACCCTGGATGCGACCACGCTCCAGACCCTGACCACGAGCAGCCACCTGCTGCTGGCGGTCAATCGGTATCAGGCGGGGCCGTTCGTCAACCGCTATCCGTTCAGTTTCGAGGATGGCGAGGTGACCATCTCGACGCGTGCCAGCTCCGCGATGGCCCAGCATATCCGGCGCGATGCGCATGTAACGCTGATGCTGGACGAGCCCGCCACGGGCCAGCGCCTGATGATCTTCAGCGTGGCGCGGCTGCTGGAGGGTAGGGCGGGAGACGATCGGGAGGCGGCACTGATCATGGTCCAGCCGCGGACCACCGTCCGCATGCCCCTATGACCGACGGCACGACCGAGCACCCGGCCATGGCGGGGCTCCTGTTCGAGGACGTTCGGCTCATCGACGGCATCGCCAACGCTCCGCGTGCGAGCGTGGACGTGCTGGTCATCGGCGATCGGATCGCGGCCATCGAGTCCGCGGATCCTGCTGCCCGCGACATGACGCTCCGGGCTCGACACGCCCAGGGCGTCGATGTGCGGCGCATCCCGGGTGCCGGACGGACCCTGGTGCCGGGACTCATCGACTGTCACGCTCACTACCTGCTGGACGCGACCGCGCCGCGCATGTTCGAGACCGAGGAACGCGACCCCGACTCGCTCGTCATCCTGCGCGGCGCACGTGCGGCCCGACAGGCGCTCGCAGCGGGCATCACCACGGCCCGCAGCGCCGGCGCGCCACGTGCCCTGGATATCCCCCTGTCACAGGCCATCGAGGCGGGCGATGTCCCTGGGCCGCGACACATCCCTGCAGGCCGTGCCCTGACCATCACCGGTGGCCATGGCTGGCGATTCGGCATCCAAGCGGACGGCGAGCTGGCGCTCCGCGCTGCCGTTCGTGCCAACGTCCGGGACGGCGCCCGGGTCATCAAGGCCGTGGCCAGCGAGGCCGCGATGCTGACCTCGGGCGTGGCCGGTGTCCAGGAGCTGACCGAGGACGAGCTGCGGGCGATCGTGGATGAGGCAGCACGTCTCCGCTGCCGTGTCCTGGCGCATGCCCAAGGCAACGACGCGGTGCGGGCGGCCGCCCGGGCGGGCGTGGCCAGCGTGGAGCATGCGTTCCTGGCGGACGAGGCGACCCTGGAGGTCCTGGCAGCGTCCGGCGCGACGCTCGTGCCGACGCTGTCCGTGACCGATGTCTGGCGGACACTCCCTGGACTCACCGACGCGCAGCGCCAGCGTCAGACGGTCATCGAGGGGCTCCATCGACGCTCGTGCGAGACAGCCGTCCGGTTGGGCATCCCGCTCGCGACCGGCACGGACACCGGCGTTCGGGGGGTGCTCCCGGACATGGTGGCGCGTGAGATCCGGTTGCTCCACGAGCACGGCCTTGGCGCCATGGACGCCATCAAGTCGGCGACGTCGACCGCCGCGCGTCTCCTGGGTGTCGACGACCAGTTCGGCAGCATCCGTGTGGGCCATGTCGCGGACCTGCTGCTGGTGGACGGCGACCCGCTCATCGACCTGGACCGTCTCGCATCGCCGTCGCTGGTGGTCCAGGCGGGGCAGGTGCGGTCCGGTCCCTCACTCGACTGACATTCGAGCCGGTCGAGAAGTACCGTGTCCGGGACAGCTGATGGCGCAGCACCAGGGCGTCGACACGCTCGATGGTGGTGCCCGGCAGTGGTCGCACGGAGGCATTCTCAGCATCGATGTCGAGCGGGTCGTGCAGTCCCGCGCCAATACTGCAACCATGGCACAGATCAAAGATCATTGACCATCCATCAGATGGCTGGTAGCGTCCCGACTCCGGGCACGGCTATCCGCCCCGGGGGCATCGACGTGGAGGAAAGCCAGCCAGGATGGCGGTAGTCGGCAGGAGTCTCGGACGCGCGTCCGGCTCGGTCACGCGGCGGCTCGATCGTCTCGGCGACCGGAGCTTCGCGTTGCTCATCTCGATCCCTGCGCTGCTCATGGTGGCCATCTTCGTGCTGCCGCCCACGCTCGCGGCGTTCGGGTTGTCCCTCTTCCGGATCGAGCTCCAGAAGGACGACAACACGCCGTTCGTGGGGTTGTTCAACTTCATCACCCGGCTGCCCCTGGACGACCTCGCTCTCGACGCTATCCCGCGCACCCTCGGCTTCGCGGCCGCGGTCACCATCGTGACCATCCCCATGGCGCTGCTCACCGCCCTCATCCTCAACCGAACCTTCCGGGGATCAGGGCTGTTCCTGATGGCCGTGCTCACGCCGTGGGCCGTGGCGTCCGTGGTCACGGGTGTCATCTGGCGCTTCATCTTCGATACCCACCAGGGGATCATCAACGGCATCCTCATCGGACTGGGTGTCATCCACGACCCCATCAACTGGCTCCAGGACGGCACCAACTCGGTGATCATCGCCGTCGTGGCGACCGCGTGGCGATCCATCCCCCTGCTGACGCTGCTGCTCCTCGCCGCGCTGCGGACCATCCCGGGGGCGCACTATCGCGCCGCCCGAATGGACGGCGCGACCAGCTGGGAGACCTTCCGCTTCGTCGTCCTGCCCGCCATCCGGCCCACGGTGATGGTCATCGCGGTGCTCCAGATCATCATCGGACTCCAGGTCTTCGACCTGCTGTTCAGCCTCACACACGGTGGTCCGGGCTACGACACCTACGTACTCATCTACTACATCTACGACAAGGCGTTCAACGACCTGAGCCTGGGCTACTCAGCGGCGCTCACCGTGGTCCTGTTCCTGATCATCGTGGCCTGCAGCCTGCTGCTGCTGCTGGTCCAGGTCCGGCGTCGGCGCGAAGGGCCGATGGCCATCGATACCGACGACGAAGTGCTGGAGCCGGCACTTCGTTTCACCTCGGCGCCGGGGGCCGACCCCTTCGCAGTCAGGGGTCAGGCCCGGTATCCGACCGCGCCGCGCCGGCGTCGCGTGCGGGTTCCGCCATGGGTGGGCAAGGTCGCCTTTGCTGTCGTCACGGTGGCGCTCCTCGTGTTCTACATCTCGCCCATCCTGTGGAGCTTCATCGTCAGCCTCCAGCAGTACTCGGCCATCGCCGATCTGCCCCCGAAGCTCAGCCTCAACCTGTGGTTCGACGGCTACACCACGATCCTGCACGATGACAAATGGTTCGGCTCGCTGCTCGTCAGCCTCCAGGTCGCCATCCTGACCACCGCCGTGGTCATCGCACTCTCGGCGCCGGCGGCCTACGCGCTGGCACGCTTCGATATCCCGGGCAAGCGGGCCATCCTCGTCGTGCTCATCTTCACCCAGATGGTGCCCGCCATCGTGATGGCCATCCCGCTGTACAAGATCATGAAGTCCATCGGCGTCACCGACTCGGTGCTCGCCCTGGTCCTGGTGAACGTCGCCTTCTGGGTGCCCTTGGTGGTCTGGCTGCTGCGCAACTTCTTCATGGATGTATCGGTATCCCTTGAGCGCGCCGCTCGCATCGATGGCTGCTCCCGCCTGGGCACGCTATTCCGGGTCGTGGTGCCGGCCGCATCACCAGGTATCGCGGCGACCGCCATCCTGCTCCTCATCGGCACCTGGAACGAGTTCCTGTTCGCCCAGATCCTGGGTCAGAAGGACGCCATCACCATCACGCGCCGCATCGTGAGCACCAACTCCTACGGCTTCAAGGAGACGCTCAACCAGCTGCCACCGCCCAATATGCTCGCGGCGGCGGGACTGGTCGCGGTGCTGCCCTGTCTGCTACTCGTGCTCATCTTCCACCGGCGGATCATCGCCGGCCTAACGGAGGGACTCGTGAAGGGTTGAGGTGACGGTCGCTGGATGCCCACCTGGGCAACCGCATCCCCGGACAGGGCGCGCATGGACGCGGCCCGACAGAGGAGGTTCTGGAATGTCAGATTCGAAGCAGGAAGGCCTGCTTGGGCGACCGGTCAGCCGACGGCAGGTGCTGGCCGGCGGACTCGCGGCGGGGGCTGCGGCCTTCGTTGCCGCCGCAGGGTCATCGACCGCGCTGGCGCAGTCGCCATCCGCATCACCGATGCCGACCCCCGTCCCCAGTGGCGATGGCTCGTTCGCGGGCGTGACGCTGGAAGGCTTCTCGGGTGGCTACTCGATGCCCGCGGAGCACATCGGTCTCGCCGCGTGGGCAGGTGCGACGGGTGGCAATGCCACGTTCACCAACGTGCCCTTCACGGAGAAGCCGGCGGTCATCGCAGCGATGATCTCCACCCAGGACTCCAACTGGGACACTCTCTACACCAACGACAACTTCATGGCCCGGTTCGGGGCTCGGCTGCTGACGCCGACCGCCGACTGGTACACGGCCGACGACATGGCCGACTTCTACCCGTCCGCGCTCGCGACCTACACTGCGAATGATGGCGTGCTGCGCGGCCTGCCCATCCACTACGACGGGTATGCCACGGGCTACAACCAGGACCTGTTCGACAAGATCGGCGTGTCGACCCCGCCCACGACATGGGCCGAGTTGTTCGCGCTCGCACCCAAGTTCATCGAGCAAGGCATCATCCCCAGCATCCAGCCGTGGCTGGCCACGGACGGCACCTTCGGTGCGTTCTACTGGAAGCAGATCTACAACTCGCTGGGCCACCCGATGTTCAGCGATGACCGAACGCAGCTGCTGTTCGACGGGCCTGAGGGTCTCAAGGCCTTCCAGACCGTCCACGACGGCTTGACGTCCAAGTTCTGGGATCCGAGCTACATGAACCTCGCGAACGAGCACAACGCGTTCGTGGAGTTCAGCAAGGGCAACACCGCGCTGCTCATCGTGGGCGCGGACTCGGTGCCGGAGGCCGGCTCGGCCATCGAGAACTCGTTCAAGCTCATGGCCAACGCGGGCATCGACCCCGGTACCACCGGCTCGGTCAACGGCTCTGACGGCCTGGGCCTGAGCAAGTTCAGCCAGCAGATCCCGGCGGCCTCCAGCTACCTCGCCACCCAGTTCTCGCAGCCGGTGGCCCTGGAGGTCGCGCTCTCGGCGACGCTCTATGCGCCGACGCGCACTTCCGTGCTCAACGACCCGGCGGTCCAGGCGGCCAACGTCACCAAGACCCCGGTCTGGGAGGCGCAGGCCAAGGGCTCGCTCAACCTCTGGAGCACGCCGTACGACTACACCCCGGTGTTCGACGACGTGATGGCCAAGATGGTCTCGGGCGAATTCGACGCAGCCGCCGCTCAGGCAGCTGCCGTCGAGGGTGTCAACAAGGTCATCCAGGACTGGCTCCTGGCCTAGCGGGAACGTCCCGCAGGGCCTTCGTCGGCGCGCGTTCCGGGTCAGGGGTCTCTTCTCCTCCAGCCCGGATCGCGCGCCGATCCATATCAGCGTTCGGAGCGTCCGATGTTCGCGACCATCTCGGGCGGCTATCCCCTGGGTCCCCTGCCGGGTGGCAGCGAGGACCTGGAGTCGGCACGCGCCCGCGCTGTCTCCGGGGAGTGGGACGCCGCCACCATGGCGCGCGCGGTGGATGAATGGGTGACCAAGGCCGTCGATGAACAGATCGCGTCCGGTCTCGCCCTCGTGTGCGATGCCGACGCCCCGTGGCCCGACGGCCAGGCGGGCCTGGCGCGGGACCTGCTGACCGGCGCCGTCGCGCCCGGTGATGTGGTCACCGCGTGGCGCCACGCGGATGCGGACACCAACGTGCTCACCAAGCAGGTCCTGCCGGGTCCCTGGTCGGCATCCCTGGCTCTCGCCGCGGCCCCCGCTGACCGCACCCCGATGGCCCGCGACCTGGTCGCCATCCTGGGC
>JBBQNA010000014.1:0-25991 GCA_038329515.1 Candidatus Limnocylindrales bacterium
GATCCGGGTTGGCAGCTCAGCGTGTACGAGCCCGGGTTCACGACGCCAGCGTGGACGCGCGGCGCGACCGTGTACCAGATCTTCCCCGACCGTTTCGCGAACGGCGACCCGTCCAATGACCCGTCCCCGGACGCCACGCCCGGGCCCGCCGGCGCCGAGCGGTACCGCCAGGGCGATGTGTACGGCAACCCCATCCTGGTCAAGGCATGGTCGGACCTGCCGGAGGGCTTCTGCCGGGCATACCAGGACGCGCCCTGTGATGAGCAGCCGCTCGGCCGTGACTTCTTTGGCGGCGACCTCGCAGGCATCACGGCGCACCTGGACGACCTCGCGGCGCGGGGCATCACGGCGCTCTACCTCAACCCCATCTTCGCGGCGCCCTCCAACCACCGCTATGACACCACCGACTACCTGACCATCGACCCGGACCTGGGCACGCAGGCGGACTTCGACGCGCTCATCGCGGGGGCGCACGATCGAGGCATCAAGGTGATCCTGGACGGCGTGTTCAACCACGTGTCGTCCGATTCGCCCTGGTTCGACCGGCTGGGTCGCTACGACGAGCTGGGTGCCTGCGAGTCTGCCGACTCGCCCTATCGGTCGTGGTTCACGTTCCGGGCACCCGGTCCCGGCGAGCCTGCAGCGTGCGCGCCATCGACACCCCGTGGCGACGACACCTACTACGTCAGCTGGGCGGGCTTCGACACCATCCCGGCACTCAACGAGACGCCGAAGGTCGTGGACATGATCACCGGCCGGGACGGCGTCATCCGCCACTGGTTGCGGGCCGGCGCGGACGGCTGGCGCCTGGACGTCGCGGACGACCTGAGCCCGGAACTGCTGCGGGCCATCCGGAGCGCGGCCAAGGCCGAGGACCCGGACGCCCTGGTCATCGTGGAGCAGTGGGGCGACTCCTCCAAGTGGCTACTGGGCGACGAGGGCGACTCGACCATGGACTACCGCTTCCGACGCGCCGTCATCGCTCTCGTGAACGGCGCCACAGCGGACCTGGACGGGTCACTCGATGCGCTGAGCCCCAACGGCTTCGCGAACGCCATGCATGCGATGCAGGAGGACTACCCGCCGGCGGCCTGGGAGGCGCTGTTGCACATGGTCGACAGCCACGACACGACGCGGCTGCTGTGGACCCTGACACCGGCCACGGACAACGACACGGCGAAGTCGGACCCCGGTGCCCTCGCCGAGGGCAAGCTGCGGCAGGCGATGGTCGCGACCATCCAGCTGACGTTCCCGGGCATGGCGTCCATCTTCTACGGCGACGAGGTCGGGTTGACCGGCCACGACGACCCCGACGATCGACGGCCATATCCATGGGACGCGGAGGATGCCGGCGTGCTGGCCACCTACCAGTCGCTGGCGCTGCTGCGAAAGGGGTCCGAGGCGCTCCGGGAGGGAGACCTCACGTTCTTGGAAGCAGATGACGCCGCAGGCACGCTCGCGTACCTGCGGCGGGCCGACACGCAGGCCGCCATCGTGGCCCTGAACCTGGGGACGGCGGACCGGCCATTGACGCTCGATGTCCACGGCCAGGTGCCGGACTGGACGGTCTTCGAGTGGCCGCTGGATCCCGCCAGCAGCTCGGTGACCGTCTCCGGCGGGACGGTTCGGGTGGTGGTGCCGGCACGCTCCGCGGTCGTGCTGCGGACCGCGGACGGCTCGGACCTGTCGGCGCCGCCGGCTCCCGCGAGCCTGACCGCGAGCGCATCCGCGGGCCAGGTCGCGGTGTCATGGCCACCAGTTGCCGACGCGCATGGATACTTCCTGTGGCGATCGCTGGTCTCCGGCGGTGGATACGAGCCGGTCGCGGTGACCGCCACTCCGGCATTCACGGACACGAGCGTGCGCAATGGCGCACGGGCCTTCTACGTGGTCACAGCGCTCGACCGGGCAGGCAATGAGTCAGATCGTTCACCCGAGACGATGGCGCTGCCCCAGGTGACCATCACGAACGCGCACCTGCTGGACGGATCGCCGCTCGTGGCGACGCTCTCGGCCGAGGATGCCGGGCTCATGGTGCCGGTGACCGTGTATTACACCGGTAGCACCCCGGACGACGAGGACGCCGGCCTGACGGTCCAGGTGGGTATCGGACCGACCGGCTCGGACCCCGCTGGGCTGGACTGGGTGGGGGGGCCGGCCACCACCACCGATGTCGCGCACGTGTGGGACGGCATGCTCCGGCCAGAGGTCGCGGGCCGATTCGACGTTGCCGCCCGAGCCTCCGCCGATGGCGGCACCACCTGGGTCACTGGAGCCGTACGGCGGCCGATCTCGGTCCAGCCCAGTACGGACACCGAGCCACCGCCCACGCCTGGCGCACCGGTGCTCACGGACGTCGCGGACGACCACGTGAGCATCAGCTGGGGTGCTGTCGCCGCGCCCGACCTGCATCGATACCTGGTGCTGCGCGCCACCGCGGGCACGCGGGAGTTCGAGCGCGTCGGCACGACCGACCGTCCGCACTTCATCGATACCGGCGTGTCCGCCGGCGCCAGCTATGAGTACGCGATCGTGGCCCAGGACACCGGCTTCAACAGCTCGGCGTCATCGCCGGTCCTGGCGGTCGACGCCGCCAAGCGCGAGGTGCAGGTCACGTTCACGGTCACCGTGCCCGCTGGCACGCCCGTCGCCGATAGCCTGTTCATCGCGGGTGACTTCCAGGGCTGGGCGCCCGGGCAGACGCCCATGACGCAGGTCGATGGCAGCACCTGGGCGATCACCCTGCCCTTCGAGGACGGCACCTCCATCCAGTACAAGTACACACGCGGCTCATGGGATGCCGTGGAGAAGGACGACGGTTGCGGCGAGATCCCCAACCGGACCATGACCGCCGACTACGGCGCGTCGCAGGAACAGCTGATCACGGACACCGTGAGCAAGTGGAGGGACATCGGGGGATGTGGCTGATGGGGGACATCCGGGCGTGATCGATACACCTGCGTGGGCGCGCGAGGCGATCTTCTACCAGATCTTTCCCGACCGGTTCGCAGCCAGTGACCGAGTGCCCAAGCCCGGGCCCATGGAGCCCTGGGACGCCCCACCGACCGTCCACGGCTACAAGGGCGGCGACCTGCTGGGCATCGCAGAGCACCTTGACGAGCTGGTCGACCTGGGCATCAACGCGCTGTACCTGACGCCTGTCTTCGCGTCCGCCTCCAACCACCGCTATCACACGGACGACTACTACCAGGTCGATCCGCTGCTGGGTGGCAACGACGCCCTGCGGGAGCTGCTGGACCAGGCGCACGCCCGGAGCATGCGGGTCGTCCTGGACGGGGTGTTCAATCACTGCGGTCGAGGCTTCTGGCGCTTCCATCACGTGGCGGAGGCGGGCGCCGCGTCCCCCTATCGGCCGTGGTTCCATCTCGATGAGGAGCGGCTGGCGGCCGGCCAGCCACTGGTCGTCTACCCAGGTCCGGAGCAGGCGGAGGAGATCCGGGAGCTCGCAGCCCGGGGCATGGGTGCCGGCGAGGCGTCACGCCGGGTGCTGGGCTTCGAAGGCTGGTGGGGATTACCCGCGCTGCCCAAGCTGCAGGTCGAGAACCCCGAGACCCGGAAGTACCTGCTGGACGTGGCGGAGTTCTGGCTCCGCTTCGGTATCGACGGCTGGCGCCTGGACGTCGCGGAGGAGGTCTCCGGCGACTACTGGGCGGAGTTCCGGGAGCGCTGTCGTGCGGTCCTGCCGGATGCCTACCTGGTAGCCGAGATCTGGCAGCCCAAGCCGGAGTGGCTCACCGGGTACCAGTTCGACGCGCTCATGAACTATCCCCTGACCGAGGCGACCCTGGGATACGCCGCGGGCACCCACCTCGACCTGCGCATCACCTCCCAGCACAACGAGTACCGGCAGTTCCTGGTGCCCCGGGATGCGGCGTCCTTCGCGGCAGAGCTGGAGCGGCTCCAGGCGCTGTATGACCCCGCGGTGACCGCGGTGATGCTCAACCTGCTGGGCAGCCACGACTCGCCCCGCGCCCGGACGGTGTGTGGCGGGGACGTGGCCGGGTTCCGGCTGGCGACCCTGCTCCAGATGACCCTGCCGGGCGCACCCTGCATCTACTACGGCGACGAAGTGGGCATGGAGGGCCAGCAGGACCCCGACAATCGGCGGGCGTTCCCGTGGGATCGCGACCGCTGGGACCATGGCCTGCGGGCATTCGTGCGCGATGTCATCGGTCTGCGGCGGCGTCACCGGGCGCTGCGCGATGGGGAGCTGCGCGTCCTGGCTGCGGATGGCGAAACGTTCGCGATGCTGCGTCAGGCGGACGGCGAGTCCTTCGTGGTGGTCACCAATGCCGGCGAGGCGGCGTCAAGCCTGACGCTGACGTTGCCCGAGGGATACGGCACGACCGAGGGCGCCAGCATCGTGGAGCTGGCGGGTGGTGAGGGCGGCTCCGTGGATGGCGCGGACGGGTCGATGAACGTGACGGTGCCGGGGCGGACCGGCTTTGTCATCCGTCTCGCCGCCCAGGACGTGCTGCCCGGGTCAAGAGCGGGCTGACCGGCGAGTCTGCCGGGCCTATACTCGCGACCCGTGGCGGACCCATCGATCCGGCTGCAAGATCCCGATCTTCGAGCGCGGTTGCTGCGCGCCATGGACGTGGAGGCCCGGATCCCCGCGGCGGTGCAGGCCTTGGGCCCCGTGACCGATCGGGACGTGTGCGTCGTGGAGGACGCCGGCGGCGGGCTCGCCGGCCAGCTGCTGGGTCAGGGCGGCTGGATCCGGTCGCTCGCAGGTACGTTGCCCGGATCGATGCGGTCCATCCCGGATGGGCGAGCCGACGTCCTCGTCGCAGGCTGGACGGGTTTTCGCCCGGGCTCTCCGGAGTGGCAGGAGCAACTGCAGGAGGCACGGCGGGTGCTGCGGCCGGACGGTCGCCTGCTGGTCGTCCACGACTACGGCAGGGACGAGGTGACGAATCTGGTCGGGGATGCGCCGCGGGCCTCGGAGCTCATCGACTGGAGCAGGCCCAGCGGTCCGTTCCTGGGCTACGGCTTCCGTATCCGGGTGCTCCACTGCTGGTGGCGCTGGGACACCCAGGACGAGGCGACCGAGGTATTGACGCTCTGCTTCGGTGACGCCGGCGCCGACCTCGCCGCCACGATGCGCCGGCCACGGCTGGCCTGGAAGGTGGCCGTCTATCACCTGGCCATGGATGCCGCCGCGACCGATGATGTCGCCGCGGCCAAGCTGGCCCGCACGGCCAAGCGACAGGCGCGTGCTGCGGCGTCGCCCGTGCCGCCAGCCAGCGTCCCAGGTCCCGTGGCGCCGGCATGATCGTGCGCATCATCCTGCTGATGGCCCTCATCGGCTCCGCAGCGGTCGTGTTCTACGGCCTGGTCATGGACCGGACCGGTCAGGCCATCGCGCTGACGGTGGCGGGCCTGGTCGTGCTGGGTGTCACGGCGGCCGTCATCTCCGCGGGCCTGGCCATCGGCGCCATCAGCAGGGGTCAGGACGGCCGCGGGATCCGGGCCCTGGGTGGCTCCTTCCTGGGCGGCCTGTTCGCGCTGGGTGCGGCGGGTGCGCTGGCGGGTGCGGTCATCTTCGGCTACAGCCGGTTCGCGGCGTAACGCTGTCACTCACTCGGCCGGGCGCCGTTCGCGCGCTCGGCGGTACACTCCGCGCACTGCGTGCCCTCATCGTCTAGAGGCCTAGGACGCCACCCTTTCAAGGTGGAGATCACCGGTTCGAATCCGGTTGGGGGTACCACATCACGCAGCGGCGCGACTCGGACGTGGTCCGGCTGCGCGCCTGGAAGTCCATGATGCTCACCGCACGTCGCCCGCGGGCAGGTCATCGCGGCGCCTGCGGAACTCCGCAGCCGTCTCGGGGCTGGTCAAGCGGTCAGCGCCGCGGTGATTCGAGACGCATCTCGGCGGCAACCGCCTGCTCGCGTGGAGTGCCCTCGGACAGGCCCTCCACGACGCCCCCGAAGTCCGCCGCGATCCGGTTCTGGCTCAGCTTCCGCTTGGCCTCGATGCTCGTGATGGCCATCTCGAGGCCCACGATCGCCTTCGCCTGGCTCTCGATATAGCCCGCCGGCGGGTCATCGACCGACCATGGGTCCGGGCGGCCGGCCTCGTGCCGGTCGACCAGTGTCCGCAGGTGGGCCAGTAGCCACTCGGGCTCCATGCGCAGTTGCAGCGCACCCCGCGCCTGGACCGTGACGTAGTTCCAGGTCGGCACGTCCTTGCCTGTCAGGCGCTTGGTCTCGTAGAACGCGGGCGTGATGTACGTGTCCGGCCCGTCGAAGATGGCGAGCGCCTCGACGTCGGCCGTGATGTCCCGCCACTGGGGATTGCCACGCGCGAGGTGGCCCCGCAAGATCCCGTTCGCACCCTCGTCCGGGTGGAACACCATGGGCAGCATGGACGCCACCAACCCGCAGCTGGACATGGTCACAAGCGTAGCGGGCACGACCGGCGCGAGCTGCACCAGCTGCGCCGCGGGATCCTCCACCCGGAACCGGTCGTGAGACGGCTGATACACGCTCGTCAAGGTATCACACGTGATACATTACTGGACATGGCAGACGTGACGATCCGGGAACTCCGCAACCACGGCGGTGAGGTGGTCGACCGGGTGGCCGCAGGCGAGCGCGTCACCATCACGCGGTCCGGCAGACCGGTCGCTGAGCTGCGCCCCATCCCCGGTCCCGGGCTCACCGCCGAGCAGCTGCTGGAGCGGTGGGGGCATACCCGACCAGTCGCCGTGGCGAGGCTGCGGGCCGACCTGGACGAGATCATCGATCCGTCGCTGTGAGCCGCGCCGCGGTCGGCATCCTGGACACCAACGTCGTGATCCTCCTGGGGCGCATCCGCGATGCCGCCGCTCTGCCGGAGCTGCCCTTGATCACGGCTATCACGCTGGCGGAACTCGGTGTCGGTCCCCTGGTGGCTCACACCGATCAGGACCGCGCGGACCGGCAGATGCAGCTCCAACAGGCGGAAGCGACCTTCGACCCGCTGCCGTTCGATGCGCAGGCTGCCCGTGCGTTCGCACAGGTCGCCGCATCCCTTCGCCGGGCTGGCCGGAAGCCGACTGCCAGGGCATACGATGCGATGATCGCGTCGATCGCGGTCGCGCGGCGACTCCCCCTGTTCACCTGTGACCCGGATGGCTACGCGGGCATCGACGGCCTCACTCTCGTGGTGGTCGCCCACCCGGACGCATGACCCGTTCGGGTCAGGCCCCCCGGGCGTGGCCGGGGACCTCGTCCCGCCAGGAATGGCGCGGCTCCCAGCCCAGGTCGCGACGGGCAGCCTCGGTGGCGAACAGGCTGCGGTTGCCGGAGACATCACCCCGGATCGGCACGTCCGGAAAGACCTCGCCCAGCAGGTCCGCCGTGGGTCGCTCCATGACCGTGTCTGCGTTGGCGATGATGTAGCTGTTGGCACCGCTCACGGGCGCCGTGAGCGCCAGGCGGCACGCTGCAGCCGCGTCACGCAGGTCGATGTAGCTCCACAGGTTCCAGCGGCGGAGCTGGGCATCGGCCTGGTACGACGGGAACCGGGCGTAATCGTCGGGCGCCATGATGTTCGAGAACCTGAGTGCCACGAAGGGCACGCCAGACCACGCCGACATCTGCTCCGCGAGGGTCTCCGTCACGACCTTGGACAGCGCATACGTGCTCGTCGGGAAGGGGTAGTGCGCCTCGTCGATGGGCACGTAGCGCGGCGGCTGGTCGAAGGGCAGCCCGAGTGTCGTCTCGCTCGACGCCCACACGACCCGCTGGATACCCAGCAGCGCCGCCGCGTGGAACACGTGGAAGTTCATGGTCGTGTTGCGGGTGAACGTGGCGGCCGCCGTCTCCATGCCCGGTGCCGGGATGTTGGCGAGGTGGACGATGGCATCGACATCGTGGACGACGTCCATCGCCTGGCCGAGGTCCGTCAGGTCTGCGTGCACCAGTGGCACACCGATGTCGCTCAGGTGACCTGGCAGACCCGTCGCATCGGTCGCCACGACATCGACCTCGTGCGCCAGCAGCTCTGCCACCACGCCGCGACCCAGCTTGCCGTTGGCGCCTGTGACCAGGACGCGCATCTCTGACCTCCAACTGCGGAGCGCTATCGTGCACCCAATGACACCGACACGGATCGCCATCATCGGTGCGGGTTGGGCCGCCCAGAAGCACGTGGCCGCGCTGCGCGACGAACCCGACGTGGCCATCGTGGGCATCGCCAGCCGGAGCGGGGAGCATGCCGCGACCCTCTGTCGCCAGGCTGGCCCGCCGGCGCGATCCTGGAGCGACTACCGACAGATGCTCGATGCGGGCGGCATCGATGCGGTCATCACCTGCCTGCCGCCTGCCGAGCGGGGCGCCCCGGAGCTGGACGCCATCGACCGCGGCCTGCACCTGCTGGTGGAGAAGCCCATCGGCCTGGACCGGGAGACCCCCGCGCGCATCGGTCAGCGCATCGCGGAGGCCGGGGTCATCGTCGCGGTCGGCTACCAGTGGCGCTATTTGGATCTCGTGGATCGGGCCCGTGAGCTGCTCGCGGGACATCCGCCACAGCTCGTGCTGGGTACCTGGCTGGGTTCGACGCCGAGCGCCGAGTGGTGGGTGCGGCGCGACCGGTCGGGTGGCCAGGTGCTGGAGCAGGCGACCCACATCCTGGACCTGATGCGCACCCTGGTCGGCGAATGCGAGGCGGTCGCCGCCCTTGCCGCTGATGGCGCAGCGTTCGAGCGGGGTACGGCGGACATCACCGACGTATCGACGACGATGCTGCGATTCGATTCCGGTGCGATCGGCTCCCTGGCCACCTCCCGCCTGCTGGCGGGCGTGCACCGAGTGGGCATCGAATGCTTCTCGGCCGGCCAGTCGCTGAGCCTGGAGCTGGTGCCGCACCGGCTGGTCCTGGGGCGCAGCGGTGAGACGACCCAGATCGTCGGTGGCGACGATCTCGCGGCCACGTACCGGGCCCAGGATCGGGCTTTCGTGGATGCGGTGCGGGGCGGTCGGGTGCCCGTCAGATCGACGTGGGGCGACGCGCTCCGGACCCATGAGCTGGCGATGCGCGCCACTGAGCTTGCCGTGACCGCGCCTGCTACGATCCGTTCGTGACAGAGACCAGGTTCCGCGGCGGCCAGATCATGGGCATCCGCATCCCCACCGTGTTCGAAGAGAACGACGCCAAGCGGTGTGACGGATGCGGCGAACCCATCAGCGGCACCCCGTTCCGGATCTCCATCATGGATTCCGTGTCCCGCGAGGCGCCGCCCTCGTGGGCCGAGCGCGCGACCTTCAACCCTGGACCGCACCAGTTCCACCCCGACCCGGAGCACTTCCGGACCTGGGCACGCGCGCGTGGCTACTACTTCTGCCGCCTGTCCGACGTCCGGGAGCTGATGCGCCCCGTGCCGCTGCCCATCGAACCGCCCGCGTGGGGTGTCTGTGACGGACGCCACCACGAAGCCCACGAGTTCCTGCCCGCCTGACCCCGTCGCCCCGGGACGCACGCGGGGCACCCGGAGTCGACCGCAGGAACGACGCTGATGGACATGGATGTCGTCATCCCCGCCGTGACGGCGCTGCTGGCCGCGATCTTCTCGCTGGCCCTCCTCGATCAATGGCGCGACCGCCGACACGCATATCAGGCCGCGTGGTGCCTGGGCATGCTGTTCTTTGCCATCGGATCGGGGTGTGAGGCGCTCGCCGCCGCGTCGGGCTGGAACGAGACCATCTACCGGACGTGGTATCTCACGGGCGCCGTCTGGACCGCCGGCTGGCTGGGCCTGGGCAACGCGTTCCTGCTGGGCCGGACCCGCTTCGGCTACGGCTTCGCGTTGTGCCTGTTCCTCGCCGGCCTGTTCACGTTCCTGACGCCCCGTCGTTCACCGACTGAGTACGCAGGTGTGGGCATCACGCCCCTGGTCTACTTCATCATCGCGGGCACGCTCGCCTTCTCGGTCGCCACGGCCACCTATTTCCAGGACTGGCGCTGGCCGCGACTCGCGGCATTGGCGGTGATGGGCGCCACGGTGCTGTCCATCGTGATCATGGCAGGAGCGACACTGCCCCCGCCCGGCTACTCCCTGGACCCGGCGACCGGAGTGCCGACGGGGGCGATCCTGCCCGGCCAGCTGCGGCTCCTGACGCCCTTCATGAATGTCACGGGCGCCTTCGCGCTCATCCTTGGTGCCCTGTTCTCGGCGTGGGTGTTCATGCCCAAGCGCCGGGTGCTGGACTACTCCCTGGACCCGGACCAGCCGGGCGAGCAGTTCCTGTTCAACCTCATCCTGTCGCCGTTCGCCATCAGCGTGAACTTCCTCGTCTCGCTGCCCGCCGCGCTGCGCGCCCTGCTCGCGGGCCAGCTCAACAGCCGGGTGCCGGCGACCATGCTCATCGCCCTCGGCGCGCTCGTGCCGACCATCACCGACAGCCTCAACCGATTTGGCTCCACGGAGCTGTTCCAGACCGGCAAGCTGGTGGGTGTCGTGCTGCTGTTCCTGGGCTTCCTCGCATCCACCGAGACGTTCGCGGTCATCCGCATCCCGTTCACGTCGATGGTGTTGCGTGGCGCCCGCCAGGAGTCGATGCCCGACGCGGACGCGCCCCGGCGTTAGGGGTGGCTCCAGCCACTCGCGCGTGTGCTGGCGAGGGTGACGTGGCCCGCGCGGTCCGTGACCCGCAGCTCGGCTCTGACATCATCGGTCGGGGCTGCCAACGTCGAGCCTGCTGCCAGGGAGTCGAGCGGCTGCCAGGCGGTCCAGTCGGCGTCACCGACACGCCAGCGGATCTCGGTCGTGGCGATGCCGCCCTGGTCCGTGGCCACGAACTGGGCGATCCAGCCCGACATCGGCGCTGGGCGGAGCGCGAGGTCCATGATGAGCGGTGGCGTGCGGTCCAGGAGCAGCGTGGTCATGACCGGCATCGACAACCCGCCCGCGATGTCACCCGACTGGACCCAGACCTGTCGATCGCCGTCCGGGCCTGCCGCGAGCGTCCAGTCGAGCGGGCCCTCGCGTGCCGGGTCCAGCAGGCCGGCATCCATCCAGGCGGACCACGCCAGCCCATCCTCCGAGAGGCGCACGCCACTCGTGGCGGCCGGGCCGTCATAGGTGGTTGCGGCGACTCGCACCACCAACGCGTCAGTGACCGCTGGGTCCGCGGTCACGCTGCCGACGACCGGCTGGGAGAAGACATGGCCGACGAGCTCCGGGTAGCCAGGCAGCCCGGCGTCATAGCCCAGGGTCCAGATGCCGACGCCCGCGGTGTCCGCCTCCAGCGCCAGCACGTACTTGGCACGCAGCGTGGCCGGTGTGTCGTAATAGGTCTGGAACCAGCTACCGCGCGCGGGGTCGTACCAGCTCACGCGGGCAGCACCCTCCGCGAGGTCCTCGTCCAGCACCGCGTCGGGCGGTGACACGGCCTCGACATCCCGGAAGAAGGTGATCCGGCCACGTGCCGACACCCGTGCCGGGGCTCGCTCGGCGTGCAGTTCGGGCCCCAGGGTCGCGTACGTCAGGCCATACGCCGGCAGGCCGATGATGACCTGCTCCAGGGGCACCTCCCGATCCCGGTAGAGCTGCAGGCTGTCGCGCAGGTCCAGGCGGCCGTCCTGCCGGTCGAGCGGCGAGATGGAGCCCACCGGGCTACTGGTGGGCCCGCGGTAGGCGTAGCCCATGAGGAATGCGCGGTCGACACCCGCCCTGATCGCCCTGCGGGCCATCCGGGCACCCGATCGGTTGCCGTTCGTTGCGACCATCACGCGCGCAGCAGGGTCGAGGCTGGTGAGCGACGTCTTGAGGCGTCCGGCCGTGGCCGCGTAGGCGTCGAAGTAGTCGCCGTCGATGAGCTCGACGTCCATGTCCGCGCCGTCGAGGCCGCGTGCATGGACCAGGGCGGTGGCCTCGGCCACGAACCGGTCCATGGCCGGCTGGCTGCCGAAGAGCTTCGCGTTGTTCTGGTAGCCGCCGGACGTGAACGAGACCAGCACCCGGATGCCGCGTGCGTGCGCGGCGGTGATGATCGCGGCGGCCCGGGGACCCATCACGAACGCGGCGCCAGGCGTATCCAGCTTGAGCGACCCGTTGCGCCGGACGCCGACGCTGAACAGCACGATGTCCGTGAGTCGGCTGCCCACGATGTACGGGTCCGTGGCCGGGTCATAGGGCACGTCCAGGGAGGTGGCGATCCAATACGGCAGGTACGCCACGACCTCCTTCGACAGGCCGGGCCGGGGACCCGCCGGGTCGAGTGGCAGCACGGGCGCCATCGAGGGCAGCGGCTGGAGCGAGGCGGCTGGTGTGCTGGGTATGGCGCTCGGGTCCGGGACAGCCGGTGACGCGCCAGCACTGGGGTCGGGACTGGGACTGGGACTGGGGCTCGCCGCGGAGCCGGACGCACCCAGACAGGCCACCAGGGATGCCACCACCAGCAGCAGCGCCACGGATCGGCTCGCGGTTCGTGCCGTCATGCAACGACCCTACCATCGCTCCGCCGAAGGTGGCCGAGTAGTGGTGGCCGGGACCGTGCCACCTGGCCGTCGCGCGCCCCTTGGCCGGCCGCGAGCCGGTCGCTGGGTATGTCTGGAGACCGACCTCCGCCCGTTTGACGCTGTGGTGATCGGCGGCGCGAGCGCCGTGCCGCGGACAGGGTGACGCGACGGGCAGCGGTAGCGGAGGAGAGCGCGGCCCGATCTGGCTCGGCCGATGGGCGCCGCGCCGAGGTCGGGACCGTGTCGCCCCTGGCCGCTGCACGCCCCTGGCCGCTGCACGCTGCCGCCCTGCCCGCCGTCGATCGACGCTGCCGCCCTGCCCGCCGTCGATCGACGCTGTAGTGATCCTACGGACGGAGGAACTGGCTGCGAGTCGGCCTGGGGTCGTACTCCGAGGCGTTCCTCCGTCAGATCGATACAGGCGGGATGCCACGTGACGAAGGAACCGGCCGCGAGCCGGTCGGTAGGCGCGTCTGGAGGCCTTCCTCCGCCCGTTTGATGCTGTGGTGATCAGTGGCGCGAGCGCCGTGCTGTGGACGCGGTGACGCGACGAGGGGCGGTGACGCGACGAGGGCTTGGAATGATGCACGGCCCGATCTGGGTCGGCCGGGTCGTGGGCGGCCGGTATACTCGGTCGGACCCGTCCGTCCACCCCTGCGGCCCCGAGCCGCTCGATCACCACGAGGTTCGATTGCGCGTACGAAAGGCAGTGTTCCCGGCCGCCGGTTGGGGGACGCGCTTCCTGCCAGCCACCAAGGCGCAGCCGAAGGAGATGCTGCCCCTCGTCGACAAGCCGGTCATCCAGTACGCGGTGGAAGAGGCCGTGGCGGCCGGCATCGAGCAGGTGATCATCGTCACCAGCAGCCAGAAGCGGGCCATCGAGGACCATTTCGACCACAGCTACGAGCTGGAGCACCTGCTCGAGGCCAAGGGCGACATCGAGATGCTCCGACGTGTCCGCCAGATCGGGGACATGGTCCAGATCAGCTACGTCCGCCAGAAGGAGCAGCTGGGCCTGGGCCACGCGGTGCTGATGGCCAAGGAGCTGGTGGGCCACGAGCCGTTCGCGGTCATCCTCTCGGACGACGTCGTCTCCGCGGAGCGCCCCTGCATCGGGCAGCTCGTGGATGCCTACCAGCGGACCCACAGCTCCGTGGTCGCGGTGATGCAGGTGCCCGCCGACGAGACCGGTCGCTACGGCGTGGTCGACCCGGTACCCGGTGGCACGGACGGCGACATGCGGCTGCACAAGCTGCGGGGCCTGGTGGAGAAGCCGGCAGCGGGCCAGTCGCCCAGCGAGCTGGCCATCATCGGCCGCTATGTGCTGACACCCAAGATCTTCGAGAAGCTGGAGCAGACACCCCACGGCGCGGGTGGCGAGATCCAGCTCACGGACGCCATCATGGCGCTCATGGCAGAACAGGATGTCTACGCGTACGCGTTCGAAGGCAAGCGCTACGACGCCGGGACGACGATGGGCTGGTTGAAGGCCTCGGTCGAGCTGGCGCTGGAACGACCGGACATCGGCGCCGAGTTCCGACGCTACCTCTCGACCGTCGACCTGCGTTGATGTCCGCCCCACCGGGCTGACCATGGAGCCCGCGCATGGCTGACGTGGGGCACGTCCTTGGTGGCCGCTATCACCTGGCGGAGCTGGTTGGCCAGGGCGGCATGGCGACCATCTACCGGGCACGCGATACCAAGCTCGGCCGGGATGTGGCCATCAAGGTGCTGCGCGGCGAGTACGGCTCGGATGTCAGCTTCCTTGCCCGGTTCCAGCGGGAGGCACAGGCCGCCGCCCAGCTGAACCACCCCAACGTCGTCGCCGTGTTCGACTACGGCCAGGATCCCGTCGGGCCGTACATCGTGATGGAGCTGGTCACGGGCGGGGATCTCGCGGGCGCGCTGCGGGAGCGGGGTCCGTTGCCGCCGACGGTCGCGGCGAGCATCGCTCAGCAGATCGCCGACGCCCTCGACGCGGCACACGCCAGGGGCATCGTCCACCGGGATATCAAGCCCAGTAACGTGCTCCTGAGCACGGGCGGGCGAGTCAAGGTCGCCGACTTCGGCATCGCCCAAGCGTTCACGGACGCCCAGCTGACGATGACCGGCGTGACCATGGGCAGCGTCCACTACTTCAGCCCGGAGCAGGCGCGCGGCGACCCGGTCGGATTCCCTTCGGATGTCTACTCCGCGGGCCTCGTGCTGTACGAGATGCTGACAGGGCAGCGCGCCTACAGCGGCGGCTCGGCGGCTGAAGTCGCCATGGCGCGCCTGTCGGGTCGCATCCCGACACCCGCCACGGTCCGCCCGGACGTCCCCATGGCGCTCGATGCGATCGTCCGCTGGGCGCTGCAGCCCGATCCCCGGGCACGTCCGCCAGCGCTGGAGCTGTCTGCCGCATTGGGGCGATTCCTGGCAGACCCGTACGGCACGTCCAGCTATGCCACGATCCACACGCCGCCGCCGACACCCGCAGGCATGTATGCGCCGCCGCGGCAGGATGCCGACCTCTCGACCGCAGGCCGGGTCGGCTGGGTCGCGGCGCTCATCGGCCTGTTTGTGCTCGTGCTTGCGGGCGTGCTGCTGTTCCTGGTCATCGTGTCCGGCGCGGGTGGCGTCACGGCCTCGCCTGGGCCACTCGATCCGACCCAGGAGCCCGTTGGCTCGACGGCGACCCCCAGACCCACGCCCTTCGCCGCGCCCCGGTTCGTGGGCCTGCCCCTGACGACGGCGAGGTCGGTCGCCAGGCGGGTCGGCCTGGTGCTTGAGGAGGAGCGTCGCCAGACCGATGAGGCTGCCCCGGGGACCATCATCGAGCAGGACCCAGCCATCGGTGAGCGGGTCCGCCCCGGCAGCAGCGTGCACGTCCTGGTGGCCCAGGAGGCGCGCACCGTGTCCGTCCCCGACGTCCGCGGCCAGACCGAGGAGAACGCCCTCGCCGGCCTGGTGGAGGCCGGGCTCGTGCCCGGCGGCCGGTTCAGGGCATATGACTCGGATATGCCCGAGGGCCAGGTCCTGCGTACGGACCCACGGACGGGCACGGATGTCGCCGTGGGGACCACCGTCGCGTACACCCTGTCGCGCGGCCCGCGTCCACCCCCGACACCCACTGTCGCGCTCGTCCCCGTGCTCGTGGGCAACTACCGATGCGTCGACTTCGATCATGCCCGGCAGCAGATCCAGGACGCGGGCATGGTCGTGGGCCAGGTCGACCCCGGCCAGCCCACCAGCGATGGCAGCTGGCTGGTCCAGGACCAGGATCCGGCCGCCGGCGCCGAGGTCGATCCAGGCACACGTGTCCGGCTGACGGTCACTGATCCGGCTGAACCCTGCACCTGACCCACATCCGAACAGGCGCGCTGATCGGGGGCGAGGACCGCGCCTCGCTTCACGCTCGCGGGAACCGCGCGCCATCTGCCGTTGGTGCAGCTACACTTCGCCGCGTTGGACACATGGCGCTGTCCCCACTGCGGCACGACCCAGGCCGATGGCACTCGGTGCTGGGCTTGTTCCCGCCACCCCGTCGCCTGCGGTAGCTGTCGCAACTTCCGGCGCGCGATGGCGGGCCGCTACGGCTATTGCGGCCTGGACCGCACTCGGGCCACCCTCCAGGGGGACGAGGTCCGTGCCTGCTGGCAGCCACCGGTCCGTGAGGAGACGTTCGAAGGGCTGTTCCGGGAGCTGTCGGTCAGGACCACACCGGTCGCGCCCGACGAGCCAGCGCTCACCCGCCCGCCCGATGAACCGATCCCTGGCACGCGGACGTGGGCCCTGCCCATCCACGGCACACCCGACCCGGCGTCGGCCGTATCGGCGTCTGGTGCCACCTTCGATGGTGGCTCGTCGACCCACGCATCGAACGGCACCAGCCAGCGCTTGGTCGAGGCACCGTTCGTGGCCGCCCGCGGTATCAGGCCGTTGGCCGCCAGCCTGGCCGTCGAGGGCCGTGGGTCACTTGAAGTCGAGGTGCACCGAGTCCCGGGCGGCACTGCCATCGGGCGCCACGACCCGGACGCTCACCAGGCCATCCCCAGCGGTGGCTCCGGCCCGGCTCAATCGGATCCCTGACCAGGTCGCGGTACCGTCCTTGCCCGAGATCGTCGGGAAGGTCGAGGTGAGCTGGCCCGAGGGAGAGATGGTGAACATCACGGCAGCGCCCCTCAGGGGCCGTCCGGCCGCATCGAGCACGGTGACCGTGGCATCCACCGTCCGGGGCAGGTTCTTGAGGCGAACGACCTCGCGTGACAACTTCAGGATCACGGACGTCTTGCCGTCCCCACGCACCACGAACGTGGTGGTGATGCCCTTGTTGCCCGCCACGTCCCGGCCGCTGAGGGTGATGGTGTTCCGGCCGGGTGCCAGGCCAAGCTGGACCTGGAAGTCTCCCGATGCACTCGCGACGGCGCTGGCGCGACTGTCCGTGGTCACGTTCCGGGCGTTGACCGTGAGGCCGTCCTCGGTCCTGCCCTCCAGGGTCACCTTCGATTCGTTGAGGGTCGTACCGCTCCGGGGCGACCGGACCTTGATCACGGGCGCCTGATCGTCAACGGTGATGGTCACGGCCACCGAACGGGGGCCTTCGCCGCCAGGGTTCGCGATGGTCGCCGTGAGCTTGTTGCTGCCGCGCCGCAACGGGATGTCCTTGACCTTCACCCGACCGATGTCGTCGACGCGTGCCGACCGCAACTCGTTCGAGTTGCGGTAGACCCGTACCTCCATGCCAGCCATGGACGTGCCCGGGTCCGGCACGTCCAGACGCAGGTCGATGGTGCGGGTCGTGATGAGTGTCTGATCCGGGACCAGGATCTCAGGGGCGACCGTTGGTGGCGACGGCAGTGGCCGGGGAGTGCGCACGATGCGCGGGCTCGCCGTGGGTGATGCCGATGCCAGCGGCGTCACGGGGCGGTTGCCACCGACGCCGCCAGCCGCCAGCACGATGGCGCCGCCGAGTGCTGCCAGCA
Source organism: Candidatus Limnocylindrales bacterium (assembly GCA_038329515.1). Taxonomy (GTDB): domain Bacteria; phylum Chloroflexota; class Limnocylindria; order Limnocylindrales; family CSP1-4; genus JAFMJV01. The sequence continues at coordinate 17,433 of JBBQNA010000014.1, forward strand.
CGACCAGGACCCCGATCCGCCTCCCGAGTGACAGGTTGCCATCATCGGTCGGTTCCAGTGCCCCCGGACCATCAGGGCCCCGCCGACGGCCGTCGTTCCCACGTCCGGCATCCTGGCTCACCATGGGCCGGTCGGAGCGGCGGGGGCTCGGGGCCAGTCCGTCCATGGGGGGATTGTGGCAGAGGTGCGCGTGAATACCACGGTGTGCGTGACATCGACCGAGTACGCTACGTGCACGTGGCCGCCAGAGGGGCGTCCACGAGGGAGGAACGTTGTCGATCTCATATCGCAGACCCGGGCAGCCCGCGGAGCCCGCAGGCCGTACCGTCGGGGGCCGACCGGCCCCGCCCCGACCGCCGCAAGGCCCCTTCGGGCGGGTCTCGCCACTGACCCGTCAGGAAGTCGCCTCCGCCCAGCTTGCCGCGCTCGGCACACGCGAGCGGTTCGGACTGCCCAACCTGCGCCGCAATATCTGTCCCCACTTCTTCGTGACCGGGCCGCGTGGGCCGATCACGATCCAGGCACCCCACATGATCAAGGCGCTGATGCGCCACGACGCCACCGTCTCGCGCTGTCAACTGCGGGGCGGCGTGCATCTCGATGGTGGGTACGTCACGGACATCTGTCTCTCGTCGCGCTTCAACCAGTGCGTGTTCTACGAGGACGAGCTGACCGGACGCTGACGCGACTGTGGTCGGAGCAGGTCGCGGCATGACGCCAGACGAGGCAGCCGCGATCGAGGCACTCCAGGCGCGCGGTCGTTTTGGCATCCGCCTGGGACTGGGCCGCACACGCGCCCTGCTCAGCGCTCTCGGGTCGCCGGAGCTGGCCCTCCGGGGGGCGCTCATCGGGGGCACCAACGGCAAGGGCAGCACCCAGGCGATGGTCGCGAGCGTGCTGACTGCGGCAGGCTTGCGTGTCGGCCAGACCCCCAAGCCCCACCTCGTGAGCTACCGGGAACGCATCGTGGTCAGCGGGGCACCCATCGCCCCAGCGGACTTCGCAGCCCTGGTGGCGGAGGTGCTGGGTGTCGCGGACACCATCACGCGTCGACACGGTGCGCCAACCGAGTTCGAGGCACTGACATGTGCTGCGCTGCTCTGGTTCGCCCGCTCGGCAGTGGACGTGGCTGTCGTGGAGGTGGGCATGGGTGGCCGCCTCGACGCGACGAACGCCTGGGATGGCGGCGTCGCGGCCATCACCAACGTGGCGCTCGACCACATGGAGTACCTGGGCGACAGCGTCAACGCCATCGCCCGTGAGAAGGCGGCCATCATCAAGCGCGGTGACGTGGCCGTCACGGGCACGGACGGGGAGGCCCTGGGCGTCGTCCGCCGTCGAGCTCGACGGATGGGTGTCCCACTCGACGTGACCCCACCCCTCGCCGTTCTGGGCATGGACCGGTCCGGTACCACCGTCGCGCATCCCGACCTGGGGGAGCTGCGCCTGGGACTGCTTGGCAGACACCAGGCTGCGAACGCGGCGGTCGCCCTGGGCACCCTTCGCGCACTCCAGGATGCAGGCATCGCACGGGTGCCGGAGTCGGACATCCGGAGTGGGCTGGCGCAGACCCGCTGGCCGGGCCGCCTGGAGCTCCTGCCGCTGTCCACGACCGGCGACCTGGATGTGCTGCTCGACGGGGCGCACAACGTGGCAGGTACTGACGCCCTTGCCACGGCCGTGGGCGAGCTGCGACCGCACCTGGCGCCGGGTCCGGTGACACTGCTGCTGGGCATCCTCGTGGACAAGGAGGTGACGCGCATGATCGACGCGTTGCGGTCCTCAGCGGCGTTGCGTGACGCGCGCGTCATCGCGACGACGGTACCCAGCACGCCGAGGGCCATGGATCCCGCGGCACTGGCGGCGGTGTGGGGCCCGGATGCCCGGTCGGTAGCCGACGTGGATGACGCCCTGGACGCGGGTCTGGACCAGGCGCGGACGCTGCATGGTCCGCTCATCGTGTGCGGCTCGCTGTACCTCGTGGGTCACGTCCGGGGCCGTCTCATGGGCGACCAGCCGTGAGTGCCCGATCGCGGCTCGAACCGATGGTCATCCGAGGTCGCACGTTCCACTGGGGCACGCGCACGTACCTCATGGGCATCCTCAACCTGACACCCGACTCGTTCAGCGGGGACGGCCTGGCGGCCGTCCCCGCGGGTGTCCCGTCTGTGGACGCCGTGGTGGCGCAGGCGCAGCGGATGGTTGGCGAAGGCGCCGACATCCTGGACATCGGGGGTGAATCGACCCGTCCCGGCCACGTCGCGGTCTCTGTCGATGCGGAGCTGGCACGCGTGGTGCCTGCCATCCGCGCCATCCGGGCGGCACTGCCAGACGTGCCACTGAGTGTCGACAGCCGAAAGGTGGCGGTCGCGCTCGCGGCCCTGGATGCGGGCGCGGACGTGCTGAATGACGTGAGTGGCGTGACCAGTGATGGGTCGCTCGCCGCACTCGCAGGGGCGCGCGTCGTGCCCTACGTGGTGATGCACGACCGCGGGTTGGGTGAGGCCATCATCGGGACTGTCGCGGCGCTGGTCGTGGACGACCTGTCCGCCGCCATCGAGCGTGCCCTGTCCCTCGGCTGCGAGCCGCGATCGATCATGGTCGATCCGGGTATCGGCTTTGGCAAGACGCCCGACCAGAACCTGGAGCTGCTGCGCGACCTCAGCGCTCTCCGGGCCCTTGGCTGCCCGGTGCTGCTGGGTGCCAGCCGCAAGTCGACCATCGGGCTGGTGCTGGGCCTGCCTCCCGACGACCGCCTCGAGGGCACGCTTGCCACGACGGCGCTGGGGATCGCAGGTGGCGCGGACCTGGTGCGCGTGCATGATGTCCAGGCGAATCAGCGGGTGGCGCGCATGTCCGATGCGATCGTCCGAGGCTGGCAGCCAGCCGACCAGGGGAGATGACCATGACCGATCGTTCCGACACCATCCTGCTCCAGGGCATCCGCCTGGAAGGCCTGCACGGCGCCACCGATGATGAGCGATCCATGCCCCAACTGCTCGAGGTGGATCTGGTCGTGGAGCTGGAGATGCGCGCGGCAGGTGCCTCGGACGACCTGGTCGACACGGTCGATTACGGGCCGCTGGTCGAGATCTGCAGGCGGGTCGTGGAGACGGGCAGCTATCGGCTGCTGGAGCGCATCGCAGGCGTCATCGCCGATGCGGTTCTGGCCACTCCCGGTGTCCTCGCCTGCACTGTGCGCGTGCGCAAGCTCGCCGTGCCCATCGACGCGGACCTGGACTTCGCCCAGGTGGAGATCCGCCGAAGCCGCTAGATGGCGTCGGCCGGCCGCGCCTCAAGGGTCAGCAGCAGGCGTGTGGGAGCGCCATCGCGGAAGACCCAGATGACGATCGGGTCCTGGGCTTCCGGGCGGTACTGGGCGAGGATGTCGTCCAGGGGGTGCGTGGAGTCGATGCGCTGGTCATCGATGGCCGTGATGATGTCGCCTTCGCGAAGACCTGCGGCCTCCGCGGGGCTGCCTGGCCAGATGGCCGGGAACGTCCCGTCATCCGAGGCCTGGATGAGGTCGCCATGATCGATGGGCAACCCCTTCGCCTGCGCCACCCCGGCATCGAGGGGCACGAACGTGATGCCCAGCCAGGGCCGGGTGAGCTGCTTGTCGTCAAGGGCCTGCTGCATGATGGGCTTCGCGATGTTGATGGGCACGGCGAAGCCGATGCCCTGGGCGCCGCCCGCTACGGCCGTATTGATGCCGATGACATCGCCCAGCGAATTCACCAGCGCGCCGCCGGAGTTGCCGGGATTGATGGCCGCGTCCGTCTGGATGAGGTTGCGGAGGGACTTTGCGCGTCCCTCACCGCAGGCGTCGTCCACCAGGAGGTCGCGGCCGAGGGCGCTCACGACGCCGCTGGTGACGCTCGTCGTCAGGGTCCCCAGGGAGCTGCCGATGGCCAGCGCGATCTGCCCCGGCTTGAGGGCCGCGGAGTCGCCGATGGTGGCCACCGGCAGGCGGGGCGCGTCAGTGATGCGCACGATAGCCAGGTCCGTGAGGTTGTCGACGCCGTACGTGCTGCCGGCAAACCGGCGCCCGTCCGCGAGCCGGACCGTGAGCGCGCCCGCGCCGCACACCACGTGGCGATTGGTGATGACCCAGCCTTCCTGCTTGGTGGGGTCGAAGTCGTAGATCACACCAGAGCCGATGCCCGTGCCGGCTGCAAGAGGAGCGCCCATGGGCACACTGCTGGTGCTGATGGTCACGACCGCAGGGCTCACCGCCGCCGCCGCGGCCGTGCTGTCCGATGACTCCACGACGACGTTCTGGCCGCCGGGCGAAAAGCGGTCATCCTGGATGGTGGGGCTGGCCGGGGCGCCGACGCTCCGGTCCAGATAGCCACCTATCGCGAGCAACCCGAACGTGCCACCGGACGCGAGCCCGGCAGCCACGAACGCCAGGGCCGCCGCGCCAGCCACCATGGCGCCCCTGCTGGGACCCGGGCCATCGTTGCGGGGCGGGCGGGGTGCCGAGGGCTGGCTGGTCGGCGGCGGGGGTGTCGATGCTGGTCCGCCGCTGGGGTCGAACCAGTGCTGCGGTGTTGCCTGCGAAGTCGAGGAGCCCGCGGTCGTGTCATTGCCCCACTGCTGCTCGACCCATCGGGGTCGGTCCGCCCGAGGCGGCGAATAGGAAGTGGTCGTGTCGTCCGCGTCAAAGAGCGGTCGATCCTTCACGCTGGGGTGCTCTCCGGTTGACGCATGGATCCGCTGCTGGCGCGGGCTGGGGCCCGGGCCAGCCGATCGGTGGCAGGACTGGAGGATGCACTGCCGCCGTTCACGCCGGACCTCCGGCAGGTGAAGAAACGGCAACCGTCCGCGGCAGGTCCACCGTCACACGGGTGCCCATGTCCGGGGCGGACAGGATGTTGATGGTCCCGCCGTGCATATCCACGATGGACTTCACGATGGACAGTCCGAGGCCGGAGCCACTGGCGCGCAGCTCCGGCGCGCGGGCTCCCCGCCAGAACCGGTCGAATACATGGGGCATCTCCTCAGCCGAGATGCCCGCGCCCGTGTCGGTCACCGTGAGCTCCGCGCCGCCGGCTGTCGATGTCAGCTCGACGTCCACGCGGCCACCCGAAGGCGTGAACTTGAGGGCGTTGCCGATGAGGTTGGTGAGCACCTGACCCACGCGAGGTGGGTCGTGCGGTTGGCGCACCGAGGTCGCCGGCAGATGGAGCACCAGGTCGATGCCCTTTCGGCGCGCGACCGGCTCCGCCTGCTGGACGGCACTCTCGACAACGGCGCGCAGGTCTTCGGGCCGGAGGTCGAGCGACACCAGCCCGGAGTCGAGCTTGGACATCTCCAGCAGGTTGGCTGCCAGCCAGTCGAGCCGCTCGATCTGGCGATGACACTGCTCCAGGAACTCGTCACGTGTGGTCGGGTCGTCCCCCGCGCCATCCCGCAGCAGCTCGTTGAACGTACGCAGCGCGGCGATGGGCGTCCGCAGCTCGTGCGAGACGTCGGCCACGAACTCCCGGCTGCGGTCGCGGTCGGCGCTGATGATGTCGATGGATCTCTGGAGCCGCTCGGCCATCTCGTTGAACGAGCCGGCCAGCTCGGCCAGCTCCGGCGAACCGAATGACTTGACCGGTACGCGCACATCCAGGCGTCCTTCGGCAAGTGCCCGCGACGCGTGGGTGAGGCGTCGGACCGGGCTGGTCAGCCACTGGGCGAGGAGGATCGCGGCCACGATGGACGCCGCGAGCGCTGCCACGGCCGCGCCGATCATCACGTTCACGAGCGTGGTCACGGTCTGCTCCCGGAACGTGAACGGATCCGAAAGCGTCACCGTCACCAGCCGGACAGGCGCGGCGGCGGGATTCTCGGTGTAGTAGACGTCCGGTACCTGGAACGTGGATCTACTGGTCAGGGTCTCGCGGGTCTGGCCGGGCTTGCCTGCGGCATCTGCGAGCGGCACGCCCAGGGTGTAGACCGGTGACGTCGCGTCGGGCGATTCACTGATGGTCACGGTCACATCCGCGAGCGCGACGTTCGGCGTCAGGTTCTTGACGAAGCTGGTCTGCTCGAGTGCGCGGTAGACCGCATCGCTGCCTCGGTAGACCTTCTCGCCGTCCGCGGTCGTGTCGATCTGGAGGACCGGGTAGGGGTTCGAGGCGAGCGTCGTGACCATGATGATCTGGTTGCCCACGAGGGTCGCCATGGCCTCCGTGCGCGCCTCGAGGTTCTCGCTGTCCTGCTGCGCGAAGTAGCTATCGAGCTGACGCGGCAGGGCCACCAGCACGATGGTCAGGGCCATGGCCACCACCGCGCCGATGGCCAGCACCAGGCGGACCCGGAAGCTGCCGACGAACGCCCGTACGAAGCGCATCAGGCGCGATCAACGCTCCGCGAAGGCGTAGCCGGCGCCGCGGACAGTCAGGATGAAGGACGGATCGCCCGGATCGTCCTCGAGCTTCTCGCGCAGGTGGCTGACGTGGACGTTGATGGTCTTCTCGTCCTGGTCGAGCGCCTCGTAGTCACGCACCAGCTCCAGCAGCTCCCGACGCGAGAACACGCGCCCCGGCCGCGACGCCAGGTGACGCAGGATCTCGAACTCCGTGGCTGTCAGGCTGATCCGCCGCGTGCCGCGCTGGACTCGCCGTCGCTCGAGATCGATGACCAGGTCCTTGTGCCGGATCTGCCGGCCACCCGCGGCATCCGCCAGGTCGCCGTAGGCACGCCGCAGCAACGCCTTGATGCGACTCATCAGCTCGCGCAGGCCGAACGGCTTGGTCAGGTAGTCATCCGCACCCAGCTCCAGGCCGATGACCTTGTCCATCTCCTCATCGCGCGCGGTGAGCATCAGCACCGGTGCCTTGGAGCCCGTGGCGCGCAGTCGGCGGAGTGCTTCGAAGCCATCGATACCCGGCAGCCGGACATCCAGCAGGATGAGGTCCGGGGCCAGTTCCGTGGCGATATTCAGGCCTTCCTCCGCGTTTGGTGCGAGGGTGACCTCGTAGCCTTCCTGTTGCAGGGCGTACTGGACGCCACGCGCGACCGCGTATTCGTCCTCGATGATCAAGATCGTCGGCATGGGCCGGGATGGTACCCCGGGGTGGCAGCACCTGCTCGTGCTACGATGCCTGATCCGTACCGGGCCGTCCGTATCCCATCGAACGATGTGCCGTGCGCGATCCGCGCCGCCGGACGCCCATCAACTACCGAGAGGCATCGACCTGTGAGCACCAGCACCCGCCCGCGCCTGGCCGCGGAGCATCGGACCATCACCGGCAAGAAGGTCGCGACCCTTCGGCGTGCGGGCATCATGCCCGCCGTGGTGTACGGCCACGGCCATGCGTCCGAGGCCATCCAGATCGACGCCAAGGAGTTCGAGCTGCTGCGCCGCCACGCCGGCCGCAACGCCATCCTTGACCTCAAGATCGGCACCCACCGTGCCACGCCCGTGATCCTGCAGCACGTCGCCGTGCACCCGGTGCAGCGGACGCCCATCCACGCCGACTTCTTCGTGGTGAAGATGTCGGAGGAGATGACCGTGGACGTGCCCGTCGAGTTCGTGGGTGAGGCGGAGGCCATCAAGAAGCTGGGTGGCTCGCTGCTCCATCAGCGCGAGACCATCAGCGTTAGAGCCCTGCCGGATGCCCTGCCGTCGGCCATCGAGGTCGATATCTCGGGCATGGACGACTACGAATCGACCATCCACGTCAGCGATATCATCGCGCCTGCCGGCGTGACCATCCTGACCGATGGTGCCGAGCCGCTGGCGCGCATCCAGGCGCCGCGTGAGACCGATGAGCCGGTCATCGCGGGTCCCGCCGCGCCCGTCCAGGAGACCGAAGAAGCCGAGGCGGACTCCTAGCACGGAACACGGCCGGGTTCCGCCCGGTCCATCAGATACGACGAAGCCCCGGCAGCGATGCCGGGGCTCGTTCGTACGTGGCGCGACGCGGCCAGGCAGCTGGGCAGCATGCGCCCGGGCCTCTGAGCGACCCAGCCACGCGGCGTGACGCGTCAGACCCCGCTGCACACGCCAACGGCCCTCATGCCCGTTCAGTCGCGTGACGACTGAACGGGCCAGCGACCGATACCTGGCTGGCCGTTTCAGGCTCCGGACGACTGAATCAGCTCAGGAATGGCGCGAATCGGCCGGATCCACGGCTCCGCCACGTCTTGGTTGGTTGGTTCAGTCGCTGGGCGACTGAGTGCGCGTGAGCGAGGCGACGGGGGCTGCCACCGATGCCCGCGACCGGGCCAGGGCGGGTGGTCGGCGGTACACGTCCGCCGCCTGGCCCTGGAGCGCTAGGGTCGCTTGGCGAGCTCGTCGCGGATCTGGATCAGCAGCTCGGTCTCTGTCGGCCCGGCAGCGGCTTCTTCCTTCTTGTTGCGTGCCGCGATGATCTGCATCGGCTTGACCACGATGAAGAAGATCGCGATGGCGACCACGATGAAGTTGATGACCGCGTTCAGGAACAGCCCGATCATCAGCTGGGCAGGGGGGTCGCCGGAGCCGATGGTGATGGCCCAGGTGCTGAAATCCGGGATACCGAAGATGCCCAGCAGCGGCGTGATGATGTCCGTCACCAGGGA
>JBBQNA010000015.1:0-25819 GCA_038329515.1 Candidatus Limnocylindrales bacterium
AGCAGGAAGTCGACGAGCGACCGGGCGAGACCCGGCTCAGGGGTCCCAGCCAGCACACCCGCGAACTCGACCTGGCGATAGCAGCCATCCAGCAGTGCACGTGTGGGCGCCTCGGCAGGTGGCGTGCTGGGCTGGGGGTCAGCGTAGTAGACCTCTGCCACGGGGCTCGAGGCGTAGGACACGACGAGCGGCCGGTCACCCTCACCGGTGCCCCCCGAGAAGGCACCGTAGTAGGCGTCATCCCAGCTGGACGCGACCTGGACATCATTGGCGCGCAGGTCCGCCCAATAGTCGCGCCAGGTGTAGCTGCCCCTCTCGCCGAACCGTTCGATGGTCGCCAGCACGAAGGCGAGGCCCGGAGAGGAGACGCCCGGGTCCTGGACCACGAGCGTGCCCTTCCACTCCGGCTGCGTCAGCTGCTCGATGGTGGTCGGTGCTGTCAGGCCCCGCTCCGCGAGCGCAGCGGTGTCGATGTTGATGCACACGTCGCCGTAGTCGATGGGCGTCACGCGCCCGTCAGGATCGAGATCCAGGGCCGACGGCACGCCGCTGATGGCGGCCGGCCGGTAGACCTCGAAGATGCCCGCATCCAGGGCCCGCGACAGGAACGTGTCGTCCACGCCGTACAGCACGTCGGCGACGGGGTTGGATGCCGTGAGGATCGCCTGGTTGACGGCTGACCCAGCATCGGCGGCTGCGAAGACCTTGATGGTGGCACCGGTCTGTTGCGCGAAGCTGTCCAGCACCGGCTGTGACAACTGGAACGCGCCATGGGTCAGGAGACGGACGGTGGTGCCCGCGGGGGCCAGGGAGCCAGCCACAGGTGAGGCGGCCGATGACTGGGCGAGTGCGCTGCCGCCGATGAGCGCGCTGAGCGCGGCGCCTATGACGAGTGCGGCTGCCCACGGTCGGTGGCTGGAGGAAGATCGGGTCATGGCGTGCCTTCCTGGTTCGACTGACGGGTGTGGATGACGAGCAGACGGCCGCGCACGGTCTCGATGCCGCAGGTGTCGTCGAGCATCTCGTTGGACAGGCCGCGCGCCGGGCCGGGCGTGAGCGGCTCCTCATGGAGCGGGTATCGCAGGTGGTGGGTCGTGACACCGGTCACCGGGCTGTCCACGGCCAGCAGGGTCACGATGTCGCCGGGCGCCCCCATGAGATCCAGCCGACCTTGGCCGGCCACCGTGCCGATGCGCCGGATGGTCGTCGCGCCATCCAGGATCGCGACGTCGAGCCCGTCCAGTCGCGGATGCGCGAGCAGCCCCACGTTGGCCAGCTCGTGGTCGATGCGTGACCCGCCCAGCGCGCCCAACACGCGGATGTGCGTGGCACCTCGCTCGATGGCTGCCAGGAGGCACAGCCCCGTGTCGCTCTCATCCTTGTCCGTGTCTGCGCGTATCACCTGGGCGCCCGCAGCGACCAGCTCGGCGAGGTCGCTGGCCCCGAGCGAATCGAGGTCGCCCACCACGAGGTCGACATGGACCCCGGCCACCATCGCTCGGCGAGCCCCACCGTCGGCGCCGATGACCAGGGTCCCGGTCACGACCGCGCCGCGCAGGTCGGCATCGTCCGAGCGGCCGTCCGCGACGATGACCACGCGTTGTGTCTGCATCTGGACGGGCGGCCTCCCCTGCGAAACGGGTGGGGGACCGGAGAACGTGTGCTGGACTCCCTTCGCCGGTACGAACCGGATCAGGTTCCGAGGGTCTGCGGTCACGCCGCACTCTCAGCGCCCGGAGGCGCTCCCCTGTCCCTATGTTGCTGTGCCTGAATGGTACGCCATCGCTCGCGTGTCCGAGTCGCGCCCGCTGACGGTCACACAAGGTCGGGCCGGACGGCACTGTGCGCGGTGCCTGCGGGAGTGCGCCAGGCGAAGGCCGCCGACCTGGTGACGCTGTTCCTTGCCGTGCCCGCCCTCGCCCTGGGCCTGTGGAAGATCCGGACGGGTTCCGACATCGCACGCGTGCTCACCATCGGCACGCTTGCCTACCTCGCGTATTCCTACGCCATCTACGCATTCTCCGTGGTCATCAACCCCATGACACCGGTCCACATCGCGATCCTGGGCCTTGCCATCTGGGCGGCGCTGCTGATGGTGGCCAGCCTCCGGGACGAGCCGCTTGCCAGATCGCAGGCGTCATCACGAGCGGCACGCTGCTGGCGTCCATCAGCGACCTCGACCTGCCGACGAACCCGGTGTATGCGCTCGACCTGGCTTTCGCACTCCCGCTGATGGCTATCGCCGGCCTGTGGCTCCTCCGTCGCGACCGGCGCGGCGCAGCAGCCGCGCTCGCGGCACTCGGGTTCACGGTGCTCATGGGCGCCTCCGTCCTGACCATCTTCGTCGTCGATGCTGCCGCGGGGGTGCCGATGGAGCTGCCACCGATGGTCATCTTCGGGGTGGTCACGGGCATCGCTGCGGTGCTCCTCGCGGGCGGGCTGCGCGGATCCCGGGCGGCGGCTGGTCGACCCGCGCTGCTGCAGATGCCGTCGCACTCGTGACCTGGTCACAGCTGGACGCACGGGCTCGGGCGTTCCGGATCGGGCACGCGGTGTTCGCGGTCGGTCAGCTGGCCAGCCTCGGCTACATCTGGCTGTGCGCGTTGACCGGCCGACGAGACCGCGCGCTGGGTGTCAGCGTCAGTGCCCTTGTGCTGGAGGGCGTGGCCCTCGTGGTCGGTCGCGGTGACTGTCCGATGGGCCCATTCCAGCGGAGCCTGGGCGATCCGGTGCCGATGTTCGAGTGGGTGCTGCCACCGCGCGCAGCCAAGGCGGCGATCCCGGTACTCACCGCGGTGTCCGTAGCCGGCCTGCTCGCGTTGCTGGTCCGGCGTCCGTCCGGGAGGACCGCGGATGCCGGTGTCGCCGGAGCCCGATGCTAGACTCGGGCCGTGCCCGAGGACTCCCACCCAGCCCTGCAGCGCGTGCGTGATGCGGCCGCACGCAAGGGTGTGCAGGTCGACATCAAGGTGTTCTCCGATTCCACCCACACAGCGGCAGAGGCTGCCGCGGCCGTCGGCGCGGAGCTCGGGCAGATCGTGAAGAGTCTCGTGTTCGTGGCGCCCACCGAGGCGCGTCTGGAAGCGATCGTGGCACTCGTCAGTGGCGCCGATCGGGTCGACATCGCGCGCCTCGCCGCCGTGACCGGGTTGTCCAGCCTCCGCCGCGCGACCGCCAACGAGGCGACCGAGATGACCGGCTTCACCATCGGCGGCATCCCGCCCTTCGCGCACAAGCGGCCGCTGCGGGTGATCATGGACCCGGACCTTGGCCGCTTCCCCATCGTGTGGGCAGCGGCGGGCACACCGAACGCGGTGTTCGCCGTCCCCCCCGGCACCCTGCGCAGCCTCGCCAACGCGACCGTAGCACCCATCGCGGAGTCTGCGGAGCGGCCCGCCGGGCAGGAGCGTCCCCGAGCCGACGGCGCCCGCACGTCAGCGTGAGCCCGGACCTCGGCACGACCGACGCCCGACGCGCCATCGTCCAGTATCCCGGTGGCCTCGCGGCGCGCTACCGCTGGACGGGCAGTGGCGGTATCGCCGCCATCACGTCCCTCAGCGAGGTCGGCGGCACCCTGACCGATCATGGGCCGCTGGTGTCCGACGAGCCGGACAAGCTGTGCCGCGCGGAGCTGCGCGTCGAGGGACCGCTGGGCGTCTGGACGGCGCGCTTCGCCTCCGTCATCAGCGACGAGCCGGATGGGCTCCTGTGGGACACCCAACGGCTGCTCATCGTGCGCTACGGCTTTCGGGTCTACGCCCTGGAGAGCCGCACCGGTGAGCTGCGCTGGAGCCGGGACGGTGGCACGCCAACGGTCGCGTTGCTGGGCTCGTCCCGGCTCGATCACGTCATCGTCCAGAGCGAGATCGAGACGGTCGCGCTGGACGGCACCGGCTCCGTGGTCTGGCGCTCGGCCCATTCGGACGTCATCACCAACGCCGAGCTGGTGGGCGGTCGCCTGGTGCTCACGGCCTGGGGTGGCGGCATGCTGACCATCGATGCCCTGACCGGTCGAGAGGCCGGCGCGTGAACCCCGCTGTGGTAGCCGCCTCATCCGGGCTGTGGACGGATCGTGGACGGCCGACGGAAGTACTCCCCAGATCGTGGATGGGTACCGTTGACCGAGGCACTGCTGCGGCCCTAGCGTTGACGTTGACCCGAAGGTGCTGGGTGCGCGACTGCCGGCTGCGATCACATCAACGTCCATGTCCCGCGGAGGTTCCTTCGGGTCGTTCCATGTCCGCTGTCCGGCGCGCGCCCGGCGCATGATCGCGATCGTGCTGCTCATCGCGGCGGCGGTGATGCTCGCTGTGGCCGTGGCGCTCCTGCGGAGCGTGGGACCAGCGTACCGCATCGGTCGGACGCTCTCGGCGGCGCCGGAGCTGCCACTCGCTGAGGTCGTGGCACTGGCCATGGGCTCAGCCACGGCTGGGGCGAGAGTGCCCTACGTGCGGACCCGCGGCAGGATCAGCTCCGAGGACGAGTTCCCGGATGAGAACGACCGGCCGCTGGTGTATCGACGACAGCGACTCCAGCGCCGCGACGGCCGGTCCTGGGCCACCCTCGATGACGACCGGCTGGCCGTGCCCTTCGGCTTGGAGGACCGCCAGACCTACCTCGGCGTGGATATCAACGCGTTGGGCGATGGCCTCGTGGTCGTGCCACGCGAGTCGCTGGGTGTCGCGAGCGACCTGCCGCCGGACATGGTGCCCGACGGGGTCACCCTGGCGCCCGAGGCTGCGGTGCGCATCCGGATCGACCAGCTCTCGGCCATCGAGCAGGCGACCGTCGCGGGCGTGCCCGCGCTGGATGCGACGGGCGAACCGATGCTGACGGCGGGTGCCGGACGGCCGCTCATCGCGACCTCGCTGGCCCCCGACGAGGCGATGCGCATCCTGGGTTCCGAGCGACGCGGCACGGTCAAGGCAGCGGCGGTGCTGCTGGTCATCGGCATGGGGTGTCTTGCCGTGGGTCTCGTGGCGCTCGTGTTCCGGCTGTGAGACGCGGCGCTTCGTCCATGCTGCTGGCGCTTGGCCTGTGGCTCGCGCTCGCGTCGTGGGCCGGCGCCACGACGCTGGCCCAGTATCCCGACGCGTCACCCGGGGCGGTGATCGCGACCGGTGACCCGCGCAGCGACGGCGGCGGACCGGGGCTGGTGGGCTCTCCCGTCGAGGTCGCGCTCGGCGTGGTGCTCCTGGGGCTGCTCACGATCGCGGGGACGACCTTCGTCGTCAGGGTCACCCGCCGCTAGCCTCGCTCGGCTCACGCGCTGCGGCGTAGCGCCCTGGCTCGACCGAGGGCCCTGGACGCGTCCGTCGACTGTGCATCATTGGGTACTTTGCTCCCATGGCGAGCGACGTTGGCAGCGGATACGTTCCTGTCCTGACACGACCTCCCAGATCCGCGGAGACCTGCCATCCCGACCCGTGCGTCCCCGACGATGCTGACCGTCACCGGCGCGGCCCGATTCCTGGGCGTCCACCCCAACACCATCCGGACGTGGACAGACCAGGGCCGGCTGCGGTGTGTGCGCATCAACGCGCGCGGTGACCGGCGGTTCGCGACCAGCGACCTGCGCACGTTCCTGGCATCCGGCACGCCGACCACGGGACCGGCCGCGGAGCGACTCGTGGTCCGGCGGGCGCGCAATGGCGGCGCGTACGGCAGCGATGCCGCCGCGAATCGCACCCTCGGGGACCAGCTGGCGGTCTGGGGCGAGCAGCTCCGGTCCATCCAGAAGCTGGGCACCCGACTCGGTCGACTGACCACGGTCAGCGAGATCGGGCAGGCCATCTGCACGGAGCTGCGCCAGCTCGTCGACTATCACAACGTCCGGGTCTACCGGGTGCACGGCCTGGACGCGCTCCCGGTCGCGTGGCGGGGCGAGCTGGGCGAGTACATCGGCGAGTTCGGCGAGCAGCTGCGCGTCCGGGTCGGCCAGGGCATCACCGGCTGGGTCGCGGAGCACGGCATCGCCGAATACCTGCCGGATGCGGCCCGTGACCCACGCGTGGAGACCATCCCGGACACGGAACCGGACCTTGACGAGTCCATGATCCTGGCGCCGATGCGCTTCGACGACCGGACCATCGGGGTCATCGTGCTGTCCAAGCTGGGCCTGGGCCAGTTCACGCGGGACGACCTGCGCTACCTCGAGATCTACGCCGCGATGGCCGCCCAGGCGATGGCGAACGCCGACTCCACCCAGCTCCTGCGCGCCCAGTCGGAGCGGCTTGCCCGCCAGCTGGACGCCCAGCGGGAGCTGATGCGGGCGACGGAGTCGATCCTTTCGACGCTCGACCCGCGCGCGGTGATGGAGGAGATCGCCGAGCGTATCGGCGGCCTGGTGCCCGCGGACATGCTCGCGCTGACCGTGCGCGCAGCGGCGACCGGGGCGCTCCAGACCCTGTTCTCGCGGGGCAGCGACCCCGACCTGATCCCATCCGAGACGCACCCTGACTCGCTTGCCATCGGTGATTGGGTCCTGCACCACGCAGCGACGCTGCGACTCCAGTCGGGGTGCGACGACACCGATCGTCTGCACCTGGAGCGATCGTGGCGCGATGACGCGCTCGTGGTCACGCCATTGCGAGGACCGGGCGGCGTCACGGGCACCCTGGTACTCGCTCGACGGGGACCCGGCGCCGGCTTCGACGACACCGAGCTGGAACTCATCCAGCTCTTTGCGGGGCACGTGTCCATCGCGCTCCAGAACGCCGATGAGCACCAGGCTGCCGAGCTGCGGGCACAGACCGACTCGCTCACCGGGCTCAAGAACCAGGGCACGTTCCGCGAGCACATGTCGTTCTGGGTCAACCGCGGGGCGCCATTCAGCCTGCTCATCCTGGACCTGGATGGGTTCAAGGCCTACAACGATGCCAGCGGCCACGAGGCCGGCAACCACCTGCTGACCATCATCGCGGCGTCACTGCGGGCAGCATGTCGGGACACGGATGAGGTGTTCCGATACGGCGGCGACGAGTTCGCCCCCATCCTGCCGGGCACGGAAGGCAACGGCGCGCTCGAGGTCGCGGGCCGCATCGCGCGGTCGATCCGGGGCCTGGGCGCCGACAGCCAGGGTTCCAAGGGCATCTCCTGCTCGGTCGGCGTCGCCACCTACCCGGTCGATGCCGATGACCGTGCGGGTATGGTGCTCGCCGCTGATCGCGCCTGCTACGCCGCGAAGCGGGCGGGTCGCGACCGCGTCACGACAGCCTGGGAAGGCCTCGCCTTCGTCCAGTCGACCGAAGCCGAAGCGGTCGAGGCGTCGGTCATCGGTCGGGACACGGCCACGGAGCCTGCCACCGCCGCCAGCTGACGAGCGGCGCGAGCCTACCGAGCGGCCGGATCGGGCTCCGGTGTCGGCGGCGGTGACCAGACAGGCTCGGACCCGTCGGGCGACGGCCTCCGACCGTCGTCCAGCCAGTCCGGCGTCCCCTGCCACTGCGCCGCGTTGGGGTCGTAGCCCGCGTTGGGGTCATAGCCCGCGTTGGGGTCGTAGCCCGCGTTGGGGTCATAGCCCGCGTTGGGGTCATAGCCCGCGGGGCTCATGAGGCCCGGATCCATGACAGACGGATCGAACCACTGCTGGTCACCCATGACCGGCGGCAGCGGTGCCCGGGTGATGACCACCTCGGCATCCTCGCGCAGTGACAGCAGCTCGGCCGCAGAACCCTGGTTCACGGCGATGGTCAGGCGGCCGTACGAGTCCTCGTACAGCAACGCCTGTCCCGGCGGCACGTTGCCGAACGTGTCCACCCAGTTCAGCTCCAGGTCGGACGTGCCCTGCGCATCGGTCACCCGGACGAACACCGGCTCGCCAATGCCCAGCTGGCCCATCGCACCGAACAGATGACCGACGAGCGCCGAGAGCTTGACGTTGCCGAAGGTGTCCAGGTAGATGATCGACGACGCCAGGACACCCGGGTGGACCTGTGGCTCGGGCCAGTCGAGCATCCGCAGCGAGCGCGGGTCGATGGCCGGGCCCATGAACTCCAGGGGCACGCCCATGGCCAGGTGCGCGGCCGCGGGCGCGAAGATGTCCCGGCCGTGGAACGAGGAGCTGATGACCGGCAGCCGATACTGCGGGCTGTCCAGCTGGTGCACCCGCACGATGCCGCCGAGACGCGCGGCGGCGGGCATGAGCAAGCCATTGTCAGGCCCGACCAGGTGGTCGCCGCGGGCCGTCTCCATGGCCACGGCGCGTCGCTCGGTGCCGACACCCGGGTCGACCACTGCGACATGGGCGCCCACCGGCAGGTAGGGCGCCGCTGACCACAGCAACAGGGCCGCGTCACGGACCCGGTACTTCTCCACGTCGTGGCTGATGTCCACGATGGCCGCCTCGGGGCAGATGCCCAGCGCCACCGCGCGCATGATGCCCGCCGAAGGGTCACGCGACCCGAAGTCCGTGAGCAGCGACAGGAATGGTCGCGAGCCGGGTCGCACCATGCGGGCGGCCGCGGGCGTGGTGATGGTGCGCGTGAACGTTCTGGCCATTGCCGGGGATGGTACGCGGTATCGTGCTCCCCCCATGTCCATCCAAGACCCCGACCTCGCGCCAGTCGATCCGGCGATCGCCGCTGGCGCGGCCACGTGGCGGCGTGTCAGCCGGTTGATGGCGGTCTGCCTGCTGGGACTCTGGACCGGACTATTCCTGGTCATCCTCGTCGCCTACCGGCCCGGCGGGCCGTGGGATGCGTTCGTGGCCGTGGCCGCCTTCGCACCGGTGCTCATCGCAGCCGTCGCCGTGGTCCGGCCACCGATGCCCGATCCGGAGGGTCACGACCTGTGGCGGTCGCGCGCCGCGATCGCGTGGGTGGGCCTCATCGCGGGGCTCCTGGTGAGCTCGATGCTGGTGCTGGAGATCAAGATCCTGGCCGCTGGCGGCGACCAGGCCCTGCTGCCGTCGCTCGAGGTGGCCTACGCACTGGTGTCGGCCATCGCGTCGCTGAGCCTGTTCGCGGCCCTGGGTGTGACGGGCGGCGAGACCCCGGTGCGCTGGCGCGGCCACGGTCGACTGGTCCATGCAATCGGGGTCGCGGTCGCGATGTGCGTGGGCGCCGCGATCCTCATGGCGGGCGCCGCTGTCGCCAATGACCTGGCACTCCGCGACGGCCCCCAGGACCCGTCACGGTTCGGACCGACCGACGTGGGCGCGACGCCACAGGGCTGTGACCAGCCCGTCGCGCTCGGTCCTGGCGCCACGGTGGATATCTCCGCCGATGCCAGCATCGACGGCGAGGAGGTGGGCCACGCCGCTATCTCGGGTGCGCGCCAGGGCCTCGCGGAGCGCTGGACGGGCGCCACTGAGTCCCAGTTCTGGACGGCGCAGGCGGGCTACACGCGCGTGGCTGACGACGCGTGGCTGCGCATCGGCGCGTTCCAGCCATCGGTCAGCCCGGTCGATCCGTTCGGCATGGCGGGCGACGCCGGCCTGACCCTCGACGGACCTATCGTGGGCGTGCTGACCGCCAGCGACCCCGCCATCGTGGCCGAGGACCTGGGCGTGGAGCTGGTCGAGGGAGCGCGGGCGCGACACTGCCGCACGGCGATAGGTGGCCCGACGGCCCTGGACATGTTCCTGCCGCTGCGCTGGCTGGCGGGCGGCCAGCTGCTGACCGCGACCCATCCCCTGACGGAGTGGCGGGGTACGCTCGACTGGTGGGTGTTCACGGACGGCCAACTGGGCCAGGCGGCCATCACCATCAGTGGCTATCCGGGCGAGGCGTGGCCCACATCCGGTATCCAGGGCTCCATGTCCGCGAAGCTGACGGCCCTCGACCGGACGATGGACCATCTGGTCGAGGCACCATGATCGTTCCCTCCCAGCCGAACCCACCCAGGAGGCGCGTATGAGTCCACCGGTCGACCGCGAGGGCAGCAAATGGGATCGCGCGGCGCGCCTGCTGCGTGTCGCCACGGTGCTGCATGCCCACCCGGCGGGCATCTCCGCGCAGTCCATCGCGGACCAGATCGGCGTCTCCAAGCGGACGGTGTACCGCGACCTCATCGCGATGGAGTCCGACGCCGAGTTGCCCATCTGGCAGGACAAGGGCAAGTGGGGTCTCGATTCGAGCGTGTTCCTGCCACCCCTGGCGCTGACGCTGCCGGAGGCGACCACCTTCTTCCTGGCGGCACGGGTGCTGGCGAAGGCGACCGACGAGCACGACGCCGAGCTGCTGTCGGCATACGTCAAGCTGGCCTCGATCCTGCCGCCGGTGCTCGCCGAGCATCTCCATGCCACGGTCGACGCCTACGCCACCACTCCCCGCAACGAGCGGTTCACGAGGGTCCTGCGGGTGCTCACCAAGGCGTGGGCCGAGCGGCGGGTGGTGGAGATCACCTATGGCCCCAGCGTCTACGAGGCGGACAAGCCGCCGCGGGTCACTCGCGTGCGGCCCTACGCCATCGAGCCGTCCGCGTTCACGCGAGCGCTGTACCTCATCGGCCAGGACGAGAGCCGCAAGGCGCGTCGGACGTTCAAGGTGGAGCGCATCGTGCAGGCGTCCCTGACACCCGAGACGTTCGAGAGCAGCACCACCACCATCGCGCGTGAGCTGCTGGCGGCCTGGGACGTCATCTCGGACGAACCGATGGTACGTGTCGTTGTTCGCTTCGCGCCGGAGGTGGCGGCACGTGTCGCCGAGACCAGCTGGCACCCGGGACAGACCGCGGAGCGACAGGTCGATGGCTCGCTCGTGTGGAGCTCGTCCGTCTCGGGGCTCCACGAGGTACGCATCTGGATCCTGGGCTGGGGCGCCGACGCGGAGGTCCTGGAGCCGGCCGAGCTGCGTGACTCGGTGGCCGCGGAGCTGGAGCGCGCCGCAGCCCGCTACCGCTAGGACCGTGCGGGAAGCTCCTCCAACATCGGTGCCAGCTCCGCGATCAACCGGGCCAGCTGGCCTCGCTGGTCCCAGCTTGTGATCCGCAGCGCGATCTCGCTGACACCGACCTCGAAGTACGGCCGCAGGTGCTCGACACACTCGCGAGCCGTCCCGGCCGCGGTCCAGGCAGACACGTACCCGGGGTCGAGATCCGTCGAGTAGTAGGTATCCAGGAAGCGCTTCGACTCGTCGAGGGCCGCGTTCCGATCGTCGTTGAGATTGACGTTGTGATACGCCGAGAAGATGAATGCATCCGGGTCTCGGCCCATCTCGCTCGCCTTCGATCGGATGTCTGCCGCGCGCCAGGCGACCTCGGCCGGATCGGGCAGGCCGATCTGCCAGCCGTCGGCATACCGAGCGATCCGGGTATGGATCCGCTCCAGACGCTCCCGGCTGCCCTTGGCGTCGTTCGCGATCCAGATCTCCGGGGTCCGGCCAGGCTTTGGCGCGAGCGTCACCCCGGAGAACCGGAGACTTTCGCCATCGAAGTCGACCGCGTCCTCCGACCACAGTCGACGCAGCACGGTGATCCACTGTCCGATGCGATTCGCGCGCTCGCGCGGATCGACCCCGTACGTGGCGTCCTCGACGGCCTCCTGGGGGTTGATGCCGGTACACGCGATGAGGACGGTGCGGCCGCCGCTGATGAGGTCCAGGCTCGCCCACTGCTGGGCCAGCAGGATCGGATCACGGACGGGAAAGCTGGCCATGCACGCCGTACCAAGCCGCACGCGCTGTGTCCGGCTCGCGATGGCTGAGAGCAGGACGATGGACTCGAGCCGGGGCTTGGCCAGGAGGCTGTCGCCGACCCAGACACTCCGGAAGGCGCCGCTCCGGTCCGCCTCGACCGCCATGTCGACCAGCTCCGATGCGGTGGTCACGCCGAAGCTCACGCCCTGATTCGGGAGCGTCAACCCGATCCTTGACAGCATCACGACCCCTTGTCCATGTCCCCGGCCTCGACAACGCAGGTCGGCCTCCACCGGCTCCTGCGAGCGACCGCATCGCTCAGGCACTATGGTGACCGAATGGGGATCGGGCAGACGTGAGCGCCGTGTCGCCGCGCCGACGGAACGTGCCGGGTGCGGGTGCCGGCACGTGCTGACGGCGTTCGACCACCTCGTCGTGGCCGTCCGGGATCTTGCCCAGGCATCGGATGCGTACCGGCGTCTGGGCTTTGACGTGCGTCCCGGCGGGCGCAATCCGGGCAGCGGCACCTACAACGCGATCATCCGTTTCGGCATCGACTACATCGAGCTGCTCTCGATCGAGGACCCGGCACTCGCGCACGATCGGGCGCCCAGCGGACAGGCGCTTGCGGCGTATCTGGCGTCCCGCGCGGGCGGCGCGGCCGCCTGGGTCGCCCGATCGGATGACATCGGCGGCGATGCCGCGCGGGCAGAGCGTGCCGGCTTCCGCGACATCGGCCAGCCGATCCCGATGCGCCGAGCGAGACCGGACGGACATGAGTTCCACTGGCAGCTGCTGATCCCCCGGGGTCTCGCATTCCGGCAGGCGTGGCCGCTGCTCATCGAATGGGGCACGGACGACGCCGAGCGTCTGAGCGTGGAGCCCGCGGGTGACCACGACAACGGCGTGATCGGCATCCGCGACCTGTGCGTGGTCGTGCCGAGCGTCGAGGATGGGATCAGCCTGTACGCGACCCGATTCGGATTGCCGCTCGATCAGCCGGAAGCCGTCGCCGATCTCGGCGCGACGGTCATCCGGACGAGGGTCGGCGACGTGCGGCTGTCGATCCTGAGCGCCGATGGCGAAGGACCGATCGCCCAGGAGTCGTCCGCGCACGGTCCAGGACCGTATGCGGTCGGGCTGTCGGTTCGGGACATCGACGCGAGCCGTCGCCTGCTGGTGCATCGTGGTGTCGCCTTCGTCGAGGACGCTGACGGGGGGATCGCGATCGAACCGAGTGAGGCGTGCGGAGTACGACTGCGCTTCCGGGCGGAACAGCCGGGCGTGGCCGCGTGACGCTCGACCGCCACCTGGATCGCCACGTGGACCGGGTCATGCCCCGGGCGACCCGTCTCGCCACGCGCATCCATGCCCACCCCGAGCTCGCGCTTCAGGAGCACCAGGCGGCTGCGTGGCTGGCCAGGTTCCTTGAGACCGAGGGCTTCACGGTCGCGTTCGGGACTGCCGGTCTGCCGACTGCCTTCGTGGCGCGCCGGGTGGGTGGCCCGGGGCCCGTGATCGCGCTGGTCGCCGAGTACGACGCGCTGCCGGGCATCGGTCACGGGTGTGGCCACAACCTGATGGGTACCAGCAGCGCGGCGGCGGCGGTCGTCGCGGCGCGGGCGCTCGGGCCGACATTCCCGGGCGAGATCCGGGTGATCGGCACGCCCGCGGAGGAGACGCGCCACGCCAAGGTCGACCTCATCGCGGCAGGCGCCTTCGATGACGTCGATGCGGCCCTCCAAATCCATCCCAACTCCGTCTCCAGTGCGGACATCGCGCTGCTGGCGATCGCGGATCGCGAGGTCCGGTTCCACGGCCAGGCCGCGCACCCGGTCGGCGCGCCATGGCTCGGTCGCAGCGCGCTCGACGCCGTCATCCAGCTGTTCCTGTCCATCAGCCAGTGGCGGCTGTACGCCCGGCCGGGCGACTCCATCCACGGCGTGATCACCAACGGCGGCGAGGTTCCCAACATCGTGCCGCCGGAAACCGTCGCCCGCTGCCTCATCCGAAGTGCCCGTGACGAGGACCTCGACGAGCTCCTGGCACGCTTCGAGCGCATGGCCCGGGCCGCCGCCCTCGCGACCGAATGCACGGTCGAGGTGCTCGAGGGCTCCGCCAATCGCTGCCGGACGATCTGGAGCAACCCGGTCCTGGCCGAGCTGTGGCGGCGACACCTCCTGGACGCCGGTGGCTCGGAGGGTGCCCAGCCGCCAGCGCTTGGCTCGTCCGACATGGGCAACGTCAGCCAGGTGGTGCCGACGATCCATCCCTACCTCGCGGTCGCCACACCGGGCACCGCCCTGCACACGGCCGAGTTCGCGCGTCAGAGCGTCGGGCCAGCGGCCGATGCGGCGCTGCGGGTCGCGGTGCGTACCCTTGCCGCGACCACTCTCGAGCTGATCGACGATCCAACGCTGGTGCCAGCAGCTCGCGCCAGCTTCGAACGCGCGGCCGTAGCTGCTCGTACCAGCGCCAGCGCCCGAACGTGAGTCGCCCGGCGACGAGACCCCAGGAACATGCCGTACCCTGTGACGGGTCGGCCAACCAGCGTGCGTCCCGCCGGCTCTGACCGGCTGGAGCCTGACGGAGGAACCATGCGTTCATCGAGAAGTCGTCCCAGATCGGTGCTGACCGGTCTCGCGGCCCTGGCCCTGGCGGTCACCGCCGCCATGCCCACGGGCGTGCTCGCGCAGGACGCGTCGCCCAAGACCGGCGGCACGCTCATCGTCGCGGCGGACGGGACCGCGTTCCCGCCCAACCTCAACCCAGCCATCGCCACCTCGAACGGCGTCACGTACATCTCGAGCAAGGTCATCGAGTATCTCGCCAACGCGGGAGCTGACGGCCTCGTGCCCCGGCTGGCTACCGGCTGGGAAGGATCGGAGGACGGCCTGTCGTTCACCGTCCACCTGCGTGACGGCGTCACGTTCAGCGACGGAGTGCCCTTCACGTCGGCAGATGTCAAGTTCTCCGCCGAGGAGGCCTGGAAGCCACTCCAGAACTTCGGGCGCATCGTGCTCGCCAACCTCGAGACCGTCGAGACGCCAGATCCCCTGACGGCGGTGTTCAAGTTCTCCAAGCCAACGCCGCCGTCGCTCGTCGCCAACGCGCTGCCCATCCTGGCTGCGGTCCTGCCGGCGCATATCTATCAGGGCACCGACTTCGCGACCGCGTTGCAGGACAGCCCCCTCAACCAGCAGCCCGTCGGCACCGGCCCGTTCGTCTTCTCGGAGGTCAAGCCGGGTGAGCTGATCCGCCTGACCAAGAACCCGAACTACTGGGGCGACGGCCAGCCGTACCTCGACGAGGTCGTATTCCAGGCCCTGCCGGATGCGGCGGCACGGGCTGCGGCGCTCGAGAGCGGCGCGGTCCAGGCGACGGTCTTCGCGGGCGTGCCCCGGATCGACCTGACGCGCCTCGATGCCCTCGATGGGATCTCGGCCACGACAACGGGCTATGAGCTCCTCAGTTACCAGGTCGCCCTCGACTTCAACCATCGTCGACCGGAGCTCGCGGACGTGGCCGTGCGCAAGGCGATCCGCCAGGCGCTCGACCCCCAGTTCATCGTCGACAACATCTTCCTGGGCCAGGGCGCGTCGGTCGCCACCGGTCCCATCCCGGCCGCCGCGACCGACTTCTACACCGATGACGTGACCCGGTACACCTTCGACACGGCAGCGGCCGGGGCGGCCCTTGACGCGGCGGGCTACCCGCTTGGCGCGGACGGCACGCGGTTCACGCTCCGGCTCCGGGTCGCGCCCTTCTTCCCCGAGACCATCGCGACCGGTGACTACGTCAAGCAGGCGCTCGAAGAGGTGGGCATCGGCGTCGAGATCGTGCCCGCTGACAGCAGCGCGGCGTACATCGAATCGGTGTTCACCGACCGTGACTTCGATATCGCCATCAACTCGCCGTCGTATCGACCGGACCCTGCCATCTCCACGACCATCCTGTATGTCGGCGGCCTGGAGCCGGGCATCCCGTTCTCCAACCAGGGCGGCTACGACAACGCGGTCCTGAACCAGGTCATCGCGGACGGCCTGACCACCATCGACACCGCGGCCCGGCAGGAGCTCTACAACGAGTTCCAGCGCATCGTCGCGGACGAGCTGCCGAGCATCAGCCTCGTGGACTTCGTGTTCACGCCGGCCCACAGCGACCGGGTCCAGAACATCGGCAACAACCCCCGATGGCCGGTGACCAGCTGGGCTGACGTCTGGCTCGCCGACCAGTGACCTGATCGGAGTGGCTGGTCCTCATCCGGGTCCGGCCACTCCGTCGCACCATCCGGTCCGGGCATGCCTCATCGTGTGACCGGACCGATGCTTCCCCCCACTCTTGTCTTCATCGTCCGCCGCCTCATCCACGCCATCCCGGTGGTCCTCATCGTGGCCGTCGGGGTGTTCTGCATCCTGGAGGCGGCGCCGGGTGACGCGGTCGACTCATACCTCGCCAGCATCGGCGGTGGTGACCTCGCCCTCGCCGAGCAGCTGCGCCGGCAGTGGGGTCTGGACGATTCCGTGTGGGTGCGGTTCCTCGCCTACATGCAGTCGGTGGTGACCCTGGACCTGGGCAGGTCAGTGACCGTCGGCGTACCCGTCACGGAGGCCATCCTCACCCGACTGCCGACCACCATCCTGCTCATGGGATCAGCGATCGCGATGTCTGCGGTCCTGGGCGGACTCCTGGGCGGCGTCGCCGCGATGCACCGCGGGCGGCGGCTCGACACCTTCCTCACCACCTCGGGGCTGCTGCTGAATGCCATCCCCGGCTTCTGGCTGGGTCTCATCCTCATCGTGGTGTTCGTGGTCTGGCTGGGCTGGTTCCCGAGCGCGGGGCTCTCGACCGTGAACGGACCCAGCGATCCGGTCGGCCATGCCCTGGACGTGGCGTGGCACCTGGTGCTACCGGTGTGCACGCTGGGGCTCACCTACATGGCCCTGTACCTGCGCCTGATGCGCGGCGCCATGACCGAGACCCGTGACAGCCCCTGGGTCCGGGCGGCGCGCGCCCGCGGCCTGCCCAGCGGTCGCATCATCCGGCGCCACATCGCGCGGCCCGCCCTACTGCCGGTGGCCACCATGCTCGGACTCCAGATCGGGACCATGCTCGGCGGTAGCGTGGTCATCGAGACCGTGTTCGCCATCCCGGGGCTGGGCAGCCTCGCGTATCTGGCGGTGTCCAATCGCGACCTGCCGCTCATTGCCGGCGTGGTGCTCGCCGGCTCGGTCGTGGTCATCGTCGCCAATATCGTGGTGGATCTGAGCTACGGGCGACTCGACCCGCGGGTCACCGACGAGCGGCTGCGGTCCGGGGTCGGATGACCGGAAGCGCTCGCGCATGAGCAGGAGTGGGTGGATCGGGGCGATCGGCCTCGGCCTGTTGGTTGCGATGGCCGTGCTGGCGCCGGTGATCAAGCCCGGCGACCCACTGGACCTCGTCGGCCGACCCGTCATGCCACCCTTCACCGACCCTCGCTTCCCACTGGGCACGGACCAGCTGGGTCGCGACGTGTGGGCAGAGCTGCTCTACGGGGCGCGGGTCTCGCTCATCGTGGGCATCGCGGCAGCCACCGGGGCGATCGGCATCGGCATCGTTGTGGGGACGCTCGCGGGCTTCCTGGGCGGTCGCGCCGACTCGACCCTCATGCGGGTCACCGAGGCATTTCAGACCGTGCCCACGTTCCTGCTGGCGCTGGCCCTGCTCACCGCCCTGGGCTCCTCGACCTTCAACGTGGTGCTGGCCATCGCCATCTCGTCCTGGGCTGCGACCTCCCGCCTGGTCCGCGCGGAAGTGCTCTCGCTCCGCCAGCGCGAATACGTTGACGCCGCGCGCCTGGCCGGTCTCGGCCCGCTTCGGATCGCGTTCCGTGAGGTGCTGCCAGGGTCGCTCCAGCCGGTCATCGCCCTTGTCGGTGTCACCGTGGGTGCGGCCATCCTGGTCGAATCGGCGCTCGCATTCCTGGGCCTGGGCGATCCGAACCAGATCAGCTGGGGCGTGATGATCGCCAACGGCCGGGACGCCATCCGGGTCGCGCCATCGCTGGTGGTCATCCCGGGCATCTGTCTCGCCCTCGCGATCCTCTCGGTCAGCCTCATCGGCGACGAGCTGGCGACGCGCCTGGCACCCCAGCGTCGGCGTGCCCCGTGAGCGACCCGGTGGAGTCGCTGGCCGGACCCGACATGCCCGCGCAGGATGTGCCCGCGCAGGATGTGCCCGCGCTCGAGATCACGGGCCTTCGGGTCCGCTTCCGGTCCCTCGACGGTCGGGGGCCGGAGGTGCTGGCGGTCGATGGCATCGACCTGTCGGTCGATCGGGGGCGAGTGCTGAGCCTCGTGGGCGAGAGCGGCTCAGGCAAGAGCACGGTCCTGCTCGCCATCGCTGGCCTGCTCTCCGGCGCCGCGATCATCGAAGGAGAGGTCCGACTCCACGGCCGGCCGATCATGGGGCTGGCCGAGCGGGAACGCGCCATGGCGAGAGGCCGGGGCATCGGTATGGTGTTCCAGGATCCGGGCGGCAGCCTGAACCCGGTGCTCAGCGTCGGCAGCCAGATCGACGAGGTACTGGGCGTTCACCGCGACCTGCATGGGCGGGATGCACGCGGCGTGACCGAGGCGCTCCTCGCGAGGGTCGGCGTGGGGGACCCAAAACGCCGCGCGCAAGCATTCCCGCACCAGCTGTCGGGCGGCCTGCGCCAGCGCGCCGCGATCGCGGCGGCACTCGCGGCTGGACCCGAGGTCATCCTCGCGGACGAACCGACCACGGCCCTTGACGCGACCGTCCAGGCGCAGGTCCTCGACCTGCTCGTGGGCCTGGTCTCGGACGAGGGTGTGGCGTTGGTGCTGGTGACACACGACCTGGCGGTAGCCGCCGCGGTCGCAGACCGGATAGCGGTCCTGTACGCGGGGCGCGTGGTGGAGGAGCGGCCTGCGGGCGAGCTCATGGATCGACCGGCCCATCCCTACTCGAGCGCGTTGCGTGCGGCGGCCCTGCCGTTCTCGCCACGGGTCGCGGGCGACGATGCGCGCCTACCCGAGTTGCCCGGCCGGATGGCAGCCGCGGGCGGGGTCGGGTGTGCGTTCGCGCCACGGTGTCCCCTTGCGACCGACCATTGCCGGGCGGTGACCCCGGAGCTGACCCCCTATGGCGGCGGGCGGGTGGCATGCTGGCGAGCCGGGGAGATCGAGGCGTGACCGTCCTTGCGGCACGGGCGATCCACCGGACCTTCGCGTCGGGCGACAAGCTGGTCCGAGCCGTCGATGGGGTGGACCTGGCGGTCGCCACTGGCGAGATCCTGGGCCTGGTTGGCGAATCGGGCTGTGGCAAGACGACCCTGTCGCGCATCATCGCCGGCCTCGACCGGCCCACGAGCGGCGACGTGATGCTGGACGACCAGCCGTTCCTTGGGGCCGACGGCGCCGTCGAGCGGGGCCTCCGTCATCGCGTCCAGCTCGTGTTCCAGGACCCGCACGCATCCTTCGACCCACGCCGAACCGTGGGCCGCTCGGTCGGACTGCCACTACGCGCCGGGGGCATGGGCCGGGGTGCGACCCGGACCCGGGTCGCCGAGTTGTTGGAATCGGTGGGCCTGGATCCGGCCCTGGCCGAGCGTCACCCACACACCCTGTCCGGCGGCCAGCTCCAGCGCGCCGCGATCGCACGTGCCCTCGCACCGCGACCGGACATCCTGGTCTGCGACGAGCCGGTGGCGTCCATGGACGTATCGGTGCGCGCCCAGATCCTCAACCTGCTGCTCGACCTCCGACGTGAACGCGGCATCGGCATCCTGTTCGTGTCCCATGACCTGGGCGTGGTCCGACGGATCGCGGACAGGGTGGCGGTCATGTATCTCGGCCGGGTCGTCGAGACTGGCGGTTCCGAAGCGGTCTGGCGACTCCCCCGGCACCCCTACACGCGATCGCTGGCCGCCTCGATCCCGACCGGGAGTACCACCTGGCGAGGCGGGCTCGGCGCTGTGCGACTGGAGGGCGAGCCGCCGAGCGCGGTCGATGTGCCACCCGGCTGCCGATTCCACCCACGATGCCCCATCGCCATCGAGAGATGCCGCGTCGACGACCCCGTCCTGCGATCCTTCCCGCCGGACGTCCAGGTGGCCTGCCACCTGGCCGAGTAGGTCGGACTCGGGAGACGCCGCGGGGGCGCGCGCGATCCTGTCGCGCGGAGTCTGTCTGTCTCTGCGGGGGAGAGTGTCCCAGATGATCCAACCGGCGGAGGAAGGCGCTGCGACCGGCTCCTGGCGGCGCTTTGGGGGCAATCCTCCGACGGACTGACGCAATGGGGATGCAAAACGGTGGAGGAATGCATTCTCGGGCGCCGTCAGGCAATCCTTGGGCTCCATGTCCGCCCGTTGGAGTCCCAGATGATCGCTCGACTGCGTGCCATGGCGGGTGGGCTTGGGTACGGCGCGGCAGCCTCGACCGACGAAGGCCCACGCCCCCGGCCCACGCCCCCCCGGCCCACGCCCCAGGCCCACGGCCCCGGGCACGGCCCCCCGGCCCACGGCCCCGGGCACGGCTCCCCGGGCAAGCCCGGGGCCTTCAGACGCCCCGCGTGGCCCTGATCAGGCGGCCGAACCAGTAGCGCCACAGCGCGTCGTGCAGCTCGGCCTGAGCAACCTTCCGGAAACCGACGTGGCGCAAGGTCAGGTGCGTCCGCGAGCCGTGCGCGATGAGGTCGAAGGCCAGGGTCGTGGCCACACCCAGCGGCTCGCCCTCCCAGTCCCAGGCATAGCCGATGTGCTGGACCGGATCAAGCGCCGTCACCGTACCCACCGCCACGCCATCGAGCAGTCGGAATCGAAAACCACCCCCGACACGAGTGTCGAGGGTGGCCGCATCGATCCAGCGTGCAAGACCTGCAGCGGTCGAGACCAGCGGAAAGAGCGATTCCCGTTGGCCATCCACCTCGGCCTGCAGCTCGACACGGAGGTCGGTCGCCCGCATGACTGCGTCCGCTGACCTCCGTGGTGTGGTCGGGGCTAGAGGCCCTTGACTGCCTGGGTCAACCCTTCAAGGCCGGCCTTCGCGTCGGCGAAGAGCATGCCCGTCTTGGGGTCGGCGTACAGGTCGTTGTCGATGCCGGCGTAGCCGCGGCCCATCGATCGCTTGATGACGATGATGTTCTTGGCCTTGTCCACGTCCAGGATGGGCATGCCGTAGATGGGCGATGCCGGATTGGACCGGGCGGCCGGGTTCGTCACGTCGTTGGCGCCGATGACCAGTGCCACGTCCGCACGCGGGAACTCGGGGTTGACCTCTTCCATCTCCTTGAGCTGCGGGTAGGGCACGTTCGCCTCCGCCAGCAGCACGTTCATGTGACCTGGCATGCGGCCAGCCACGGGATGGATGGCGTAGACGACTTCCACGCCGCGCGCCTCGAGGACCTCGGCCAGCTCGCGCACCGCGTGTTGTGCCTGGGCGACCGCAAGGCCGTATCCGGGCACCACGATGACCTTCTGGGAGTACGCCAGCATGATGGCCGCGTCGTCGAGGTTGATCTCCCGGACGCTGGCACCGGGGCCGCCGGCTGTCGCGGCGACGGCGGTGTCGCCGCCTCCGAAGCCGCCGACCATGATGTTCCAGATGGACCGGTTCATGGCGTCCGCCATGAGTTTGGTCAGGATGGCGCCCGAGGCACCCACGAGGGCGCCCGCGATGATGAGCACCGGGTTGCCGATGACAAAACCGGACATCGCCGCCGCAGTACCCGTGAACGAGTTCAGCAGGCTGATGACGACCGGCATATCCGCGCCGCCGATAGGCAGCACGAGCGTGACACCGAAGATGATCGCCGCTGCGAAGATGACGATCAGGAACAAGTTGGACGGGGCCACGTCGAGGTTGAACACCCGAGCCGCGCCGAGCACCAGGATGAGCGTGCCGATGCCCGTGATGGCGGCGACCGCGAGGGTCAAAGGCCGGGTCCAGGGCTTGATGATGGGCGCGCCCGGGATGAGGCCCTGCAGCTTCGCGGCGGCCACGATGGACCCCGAGAAGGTGATGGAGCCGATGACGGCACCCAGGATCACGAACACGGCGGTCGAGATGGTGTTCTCGGGCGTATTGACGATCTTGAAGTAGTCGGAGACCGCGAC
This sequence comes from Candidatus Limnocylindrales bacterium, assembly GCA_038329515.1. Taxonomy (GTDB): domain Bacteria; phylum Chloroflexota; class Limnocylindria; order Limnocylindrales; family CSP1-4; genus JAFMJV01. The sequence continues at coordinate 21,694 of JBBQNA010000015.1, forward strand.
GAGGGCGGCCGCGCCACCACCCACCGCGTTGAACACGGACACCAGCTGCGGCATCGCGGTCATCTTCACGCTGCGCGCGAGATACAGGCCGATGCCGCCACCGATAAGGAAGCCCGCGATGATGATGATCCAGGATTCCATCTTGAGACCACCGGGCCGGAGGGCCAGCCAGATGAGCGTGGCCAGGACGGCGACCGTCATGCCACCGGCGGACAGCCGGTTACCGGCACGGGCGGTGGCCGGGCTGTTCATCTGGTGCAGGCCCAGCACGAAGCCGGCGGCCCCGAATAGCCAGGCGAAGAAGACGATGGTATAGAGCGCGCTACCGGGCATGGGTCAGGCCCCCTTGCCGGAGTTGTCCCCAGCCTTGGGGGCCACCGGCTTCTTCTTGAACATCTCGAGCATCCGGTCCGTGACGACATAGCCGCCGACGACGTTGGCGGCACCGAACACCATGGCCACGAAGGCGAGGGCATAGGCCAGCCAGCTATCAGCGGAGGCGGCGATGATCATGGCGCCCACGAGCACGATGCCGTGGATGGAGTTGGCGCCCGACATGAGGGGCGTGTGCAGGGTCGTGGGGACCTTGCTGATGACCTCGATGCCGACCAGGATGGCCAGCACGAAGATGGCGAAGGCGTCGAGCAGCTCCGGGTTCACGCGGCACCTCCGGTCGCAGGGGTCTCGGGTTCGTCGGTGAGGGGCGTCTCGGCCGCGTCCGCGAGGGGGGTCTCGATCTCGTCGGCGAGCGGCGGCTCGACAGCCTCGGGGGTCTCGGCCGCGTCCGTCAGCGGTGTCTCGACAGCCTCGGGGGTCTCGGCGAGGGGGGTCTCGATCTCGTCGGCGAGCGGCGGCTCGTCGACTTCCTCGACGACCTTCTCCATCACCTCGGCATCGGTTTCCTGGACCACCACCGGCGAAGGTGCGACGACGGGGGCCTCGACCAGCGCGGCCGGGGCGGGCTCGGGATCTGCGGCTGCGGCGGCCACGGGCTCGATGCCCAGCAGCTTGGCGGTCGCGGGCTGGACCACGGCACCGCCGTGGCTGATGACCGTGGCGACCGTGATCTCATCGGCCATGTCCAGCGTCAGCTTGCCGTCCTTGACCAGGTGCAGCAGGAGTGCCGTGATGTTGCGGGCGTAGAACGAGCTGGCGCCCGCGGGCATCGTGGCCGGCAGGTTGGTCGGCGCGATGATGGTCACGCCGTTGTCCGTGACGATGGTCTCGTCGGCCTGTGACAGCTCGACATTGCCACCGAGGGCGCTGGCGGCCATGTCCACGATCACCGAGCCCGACTTCATGAGTGCGACGGCATCCGCGGTCACGAGGACCGGGGGTCGTCGGCCGGGGACCTGGGCTGTGGTGATGACCACGTCCATGCCACCGATGTAGCCGTTCAGCTCCAGCTGCTGTGCCGCCCGCTCTTCCGCGGTCAGCTCGCGAGCGTAGCCACCCGTGCCCGCCGCGTCCGCGACCGACTTCAGCTCCAGGAACTGGGCGCCCAGCGACTGGGCCTGCTCCTTGGTCTCGGACCGGACGTCGTAGGCCTTCACCTGCGCGCCAAGTCGGCGAGCGGTGGCGATGGCCTGCAGGCCGGCCACACCGATGCCCAGGATGAGCACGTTGGCGGGCTTGGCAGTGCCGGCCGCCGTGGTCAGCAGCGGGAAGTACCGGCCATACGCCTCAGCGGCGATGATCACAGCCTTGTAGCCGCCCACGTTGGCCTGTGAGGAAAGCGCGTCCATGGTCTGGGCGCGCGACAGCGTCCGCGGCAGGGCATCCAGGCTGATGGCCGTGACACCTGCGTCGGCGAGCGCCTGGGCGGTTTGCGGATCGATGAGCGGCTGGAGCAGTCCGATGACCGTCTGGCCACTGCGCAGCTTGCCGATCTCGGCGGTCGATGGCTTCTGGACCCGCAGCACGACATCTGCTGTGCTGTACAGGTCCGAGTTCGAGACGACGGTAGCGCCGACCGCGGCGTACGCCGAGTCGGGGAACGCGGACGCGTCGCCCGCCCCCGATTCGACGAGCACGTCGATGCCCGCGTTGACCAGCTTGCTGATGACTTCCGGAACGACTGCGACACGCCGCTCGAGGGGCGCAGTCTCCTTCGCGATGGCGACCTTCATCCAGGGACCCCGATGTGGAGGGATGGGCACGCAGCGGCTGGGCACAGTGCTGCGTGCGACAGCATAGCGGCTGCGCGCATACCGGTCAGGAGCTGCCACACACGAGGCGCATCATCGAGACCATGGTCGCCGAGACGACCGCAGCTCGGTACCGGAGGGACACCAGATGGACCTGAAGCTGGAACCGTTGTCAGTGCCGGTCTCGGATGTGGACCGCGCACGAGACTTCTATGCCAACCCAGACGGGATCCCATATCGACTTCGACCGACAGCTGGGTGAGGACGTTTGATCCGTGCAGCTGACGCTGCCCGGATCGGGCTGCTCCATGGCCATCGGCCACATTGGGATGCCCCAGTCAGCACCCGGCGGCTTCCAGGGGCTGCAGCTGGTGGTCGAGGACATCGATGTCGCGCGCGCCGATTTCCTCGATCGAGGACTGGACATCGGCGAGGTACAGGACGTTGCTTGGGGCGGTTCCTGTTCTTCAGCGATCCGGACGGCACCGGCTGGGTCGTCCAACAGCTCGTCCGCCGCCAGCGGGAGGGAACCCACGGGTGGACGAATCAGGCAAGACCTCGTATTGTCAGACAGTCTCACAACTGTCTCGACCCCGAGTCGTCCCATGCCGAGGTGTGTCCGATGATCGCCGCCGATGTGCTCGCCAGCATCCTCAAAGCGGAGGGAGTGGAGCAGGTCTTCTTCTTCCCCGGCAGCCCGATGACAGAGGCGCTTGCGCGTGCCGGGATCCGGCTCGTGCTGCCCCGCCAGGAACGGGTCGCTGGCGACATGGTGGATGGCGTCTCCCGATCGACGAATGGACGCCAGATCGGCACGTGGGCGGTGCAGTCGCTCGCCGGTGCCGAGAACGCATACGCCGGGCTCGTCCACTCGTGGACGGATTCAACGCCGACGCTGTTCATGCCCGGCCATCCGGGCATCGCGCGCTCCGGCGAATCGCCGGCATTCGAGGCCCTGGATCACTTTCGGTCGGTGACCAAGTACGCCGCTCGGATCGTGTCCCCAGAGATCGTCGGTGAGCGCTTGCGGCATGCGTTCTCGATGCTCCGGACCGGACGTCCCGGGCCCGCCATGATCGAGTTGCCGGAGGACATCCTCGCGATGCCCGGCGTCGACGTCGGGTATCAGCCGGTCCGGGCACATCGACCCGCTGCGGACGCGGGCGCTGTGCGCGAGGCAGCCGACCTGCTGCTGCGGTCACGAACACCGTTCATCTGGGCAGGCCAGGGTGTGCTGTATTCGGAGGCAAGCGCAGAGCTGGTCACGGTCGCGGAGCTGCTTGGGGCACCCGTGATGACGACGCTCCAGGGCAAGAGTGCGATGCCCGAGGTCCACCCGCTCTCCGCAGGCACGGGCGGCTATGCGCAGACGCCGATGGTGGAGCACTACCTCAAGGAAGCCGACGTGCTGCTCGTGGTCGGGTCGAGCCTGAGTCGGACCGACTTCACCCCGGTGGTGCCGGATGGTACGACCATCATCCACGTCACCATCGACCCGGCCGACCTCAACAAGACGCATTGGACGCAAGTCCCGGTGACCGCGGATGCGCGGTCGTTCCTCGCCGCCCTCGCGATCGAACTCCGTGACAGGGTCGGTGCGCCGGAGCAGGAGCGAGCCTTGGCGGCCGCCGCCACGATCGCCGATCTCCGGGCACGCTGGCTGGCGGATTTCGAGCCCCTGTTCAGTGACGACAGCGCACCCATCAACGGGTACCGGATGTTCCGTGAGCTGTGGGCCTGCCTTGACCCGGACCGCACCATCATCACGCACGAGTCGGGTTCCTCACGCGACATCCAGTCCGTGTTCTACACCGCCACCCGCCCCCGAAGCTACCTGGGATGGGGTCAGTCCACGCAGCTCGGCTACTCCATCGGCGGCAGCATGGGGGCGCGCCTCGCGAACCCGGACAAGACCGTCGTCAACGTGATGGGCGATGCGGCGATCGGCATGACCGGCCTGGACCTCGAGACTGCCGCGC
>JBBQNA010000016.1:0-24916 GCA_038329515.1 Candidatus Limnocylindrales bacterium
TGCAGTTCGAGGGTGACCTGAACGGGGCTCTTGAGCTCCTCGGTGAGGCCGAGCGGCTGTACGCGGGTGACTACTCTCCGGACGTCCGCCCTGTGCACGCCACGAAGGCGCGCCTGTGGATCAGCCAGGGAAGGCTGGCGGAGGCGGCGAGCTGGGCGCGGGACCACGGTCTCGCGGCGACCGACGAGCTGTCGTACGTGCGGGAGTTCGAACACATCACGTTCGCGAGACTGCTCCTCGCGGAGGGGGTCCGGCAACGGGCTGGTGGAAGCCTCGCCGAGGTCCTCCGGTTCCTGGCGCGCCTGCTCGAGGCAGCTGAGCGAGGAGGCCGAGCGGGCAGCGTCATCGACATCCTGGTCGTCCAGGCGCTCGCCCAGCACGCTGCCAGCGAGACGAGGGCTGCGCTGGACTCACTCACTCGCGCGATCACCCTGGCGGAGCCGGAGGGCTACGTCCGGATCTTCCTCGATGAGGGAGCGCCGATAACGGCGCTGCTCAAGTTGGCGACCCTCGAGCCGGGTGCGTCAACCTACGTGCGCCACCTCCTGGTGGGGCCGGTCACGTCGGGCCGACAGGTGCCCATCACGCAGACACTCATCGAACCGCTCAGCGAACGCGAGCTTGACGTCCTCCACCTGTTGGAGAGCGACCTGTCGGGTCCGGCCATCGCCAGCGAACTCGTCGTGTCATTGGCCACCGTGCGGACCCACACGCGCAACATCTACGCCAAGCTCGGCGTGAATAGCCGTATGGCTGCCGTCCGGAGGGCCTCAGAGCTTGGCCTGCTCTCGGGCGCTCGGGACCGACGACCCACCGCGTAGTCCACGTACGCCGGGCGGGACGACGCCCGCAGGACCCGTATCGAGCCTGGATGACGATTCATCACGTCGCTCATCAGATGTGGTGATGCGCACTCATCACGTCCGCTCCCACCTTGGGTCGAGTGACTCAGGTCGGTGTTGCCGGCCGGAGCTCCGGTTGGCAACACGCACGAGGAGCGGCATGACCGAACGACCCACCCCTGCACCGGATCGCGACGGATCCGGCCACTACGAGATCCGGCTCACCGGCCACCTCGACGCGCACTGGGCGAACTGGTTCGACGGATCGACCGTGAGCCACGAGAGCAACGGGGTCACCGTCATCAGCGGATACGTCCCCGATCAGGCGGCCCTCCACGGCCTCCTCCAGCGCGTGCGCGACCTGGGCATGCCGCTCGTGTCGATCAAGCGTCGCGACGACTCCGGGCCGGACGACCAGACGATCTCCCAGGCGCGAGAGCGCTCCAGCACACGAAAGGAAGCCTGAAATGGCGAACAGCAGCCGAACCACCGCAACGAAGCGACCACCGATGGACGAGATGCGCAAGCACGCGCTCGTGGCGGGCCTCTTCTACCTCATCACCTTCATCTCGATTCCCACGCTGGCCCTCTACGGCACCGTCAAGACCGATCCGGCCTGGATCCTGGGCTCCGGCAGCGCCACCGGCGTGCTCGTGGGTACCGTCCTGGAACTCATCGTCGCGCTCGCCGGCATCGGCACCGCCATCGCGCTCTACCCGGTAGTCAGACGCCAGAACGAGGGCTTCGCGCTCGGCTTCTTCGCTTCCCGCACCATCGAGGCGGCCATGATCTTCACGGGTGTCGTGAGCCTCCTGTCGCTGGTGACCCTGCAGCAGGACCTCGGCGCAGTGGCGGGAGCGGCAGATGCTCCCTCGCTCCTCACGACAGGCGCGTCGCTCACCGCGACCTACAACGGGACGTTCCTGGTGGGGCAGACCCTCATGCCGGTCATCAACGCCCTGCTGCTGGGCACCCTGCTGTACCGATCGGGTCTCGTGCCGCGTGCCCTGCCCATGCTGGGTCTCATCGCAGCCCCCGTGCTCCTGGTCTCGGTCCTCGCACAGGTGTTCGGCGTCATCGAGAACGTCTCTGCGGTGTCTGGGCTCGCGGCCCTGCCGATCGCTGTGTGGGAGTTCTCGCTCGGCCTCTACCTCACGTTCAAGGGCTTCAAGGCCTCGGCACCGATCTTCATCGCGGCCGCCGCTGCAGCGGAGCGTGTGCACGAGTCCCAGGTCGCAGTCCAGCCGCACACCCCGCTCACCACGCAGCCCGGCGCGGCATGACCCAGCGACAGCCGGGACTTGGGACAGCCGCGCCATCGTCCTGAGTCCTCCGTCGCGCGACGGGAGGCCACAGCGGCCTCCCGTTGCTCGCACCGCTCCCGCGACGCCCCGCTCGCGAGCCAACACCGCGCTCGTGACGAGCCCCACCACCGATGACTCGACAACCAGGCACTCGTCTCAGGAGGACAGCCATGCGACTGCTCCGTGAACTCTCACGGCGGAAGCTGAGGACGACACTCACCATCCTCGGCATCACGATCGGGATCTGGGCCCTTGTCGTGTTCAGCTCCCTGGCCAACAAGATCAACAGCTTCATCAGCACCGGCGGCGACCTGTATGCCGGCAAGATCATCGTCACCGATGGCGAGCCCTTCGGCACCTCGCCCATCACCCTGTCTGCGGCAGACGACATCGCTCGGCTCGCTGGCGTGGCCGCCGTCGACCCGCAGGTCCTGGTGCCGTGGGAGGCCGACGGCACTGGCGGCGGCTTTGGCATCCAGAAGCTGGTAGTCGGCAGCGTCCCAGGCGCCGACAAGGGCCTTGGATATCAGCTCGAACTGGCGACAGGCCGGGCGCTGACCGCCCAGGACACCGGCGATGTCGTCGTGCTCGGGTCCGACCTCGCGAGGGAATTCGGCGTCGTCGCTGGGGGGACGGTCCAGATCCACGGACGCGCGTTCCAGGTGATCGGCACCTACCTACCGACGCTGGCAGCGCCGGACGCCGATGCGAAGGTGCCTCTGGCCACGGCGCAGGAGATGTACCGCGCCCTCCTGCCCCCGTTGTTCGCCGATGCTGTCGTGGCTGCTGACATCGCCAACCAGTTCATCGTCTATCCCGAAGAGGGCCAGGACGCGGATGCGATCGCCCTCACCATCGAGGCGACCGTGGCGAACAGCGTCGCGCTGAGTGGCGCGCAATTCGACGAGGTGATCGGCGGGCCGACCCTCATCTTCAACGCGATCATCGTCGGGGTCGCGCTCATCAGCCTCGTGGTCGGTGGCCTGTCGGTCATCAACACGATGGCCATGAGCGTCACCGAACGGACCCGAGAGATCGGCATCAAGCGGGCGATCGGCGGCTCCCGTCGGCGCATCGTCCGAGAGCTGGTGACGGAGGCTGGGCTGATCGGCCTCATCGGCGGGCTGCTCGGCGTGGCCCTGGGCGCGGTGGTGGTGGTACTCGCGAACGACCTCGGGCGAAGCTCGGGCACCGTCCTCTTCGACCTGACCCCCGGCACAGCCCTCTTCGCCATCGCCTTCGGCACCATCCTGGGCATGATCGCGGGCATCGTCCCCGCATGGGGCGCCGCCCGGCTCGACCCGGTCGCTGCGCTGCGATACGAGTGATGAAGGAGCGAACGATGAACCTGATCGAGGCGACAGACCTCCGCAAGACGTACCGACTGTCCCGACGGACCACCGTCGAGGCCCTGCTCGGCGTCGATGTCAGCATCAAGGCCGGCGAGATGGTGGCGATCATGGGGCCCTCGGGGTCGGGGAAGAGCACCCTGATGCACCTCCTGGGGCTGCTCCACTCGCCGGACACCGATGACGGCCCCAAGCCGACACTCTGGATCGACGGTGTCGATGCGACGACACTCTCGGACCGTGACCGGACACAGATCCGAGCCCGGTCGATGGGCTTCGTGTTCCAGTCCTTCAACCTCGTGCCCACCCCGGCCGCGGCCGAGAATGTGGCACTCGCGGCCGAATACGCGGGGACATCCCGCGGGGCAGCGCGCACAGCGGCTCGCGAGGCCCTGGCGTCGGTCGGCCTCGCCGACAGGGCAGGTCACCGCCCGATGGAGCTGTCGGGCGGCGAGCAGCAGCGCGTCGCCATCGCCCGTGCCCTGGTGAACGACCCGAAGCTGATCCTCGGAGACGAGCCGACGGGCAATCTCGACTCGGCCCGTGCTGTCGATGTCCTGGGCGTGCTCCGTCGGATCAACCGCGAGCGCGGCCACACGGTGTTGCTCGTGACGCACGATGCGGAGGTCGGTGCTGCGTGCGACCGGGTCATCCGGATGCGTGACGGCCGGGTCATCGCAGATGAGCGCGTGACGGACATGACCGCGGTCGCGGCATGACGAGCGACACCGCGAACGCGACGAAGTCCGCCTCCTACGACGTCGCGATCGTGGGCGGCGGCGCGGCGGGTCTGAGCGCGGCTCTCGTCCTTGGCCGGGCTCGACGACGGGTCGTCGTCGTCGACTCCGGGGCGCCCCGAAACGCGCCAGCAGCACACATGCAGGGGTTCCTGTCCCGCGACGGGATGCCACCTGCGGAACTCCTTGCAGCGGGGAGGGCTGAGGTCATCGGCTACGGGGTGGAGGTGATCCAGGATCGGTTCAACCGCATCGACGCCGGATTCCAGGTGCGGCTGTCCGCCGGCCGGGTCGTGCGGGCTCGACGCATCCTGATCGCCTCCGGCGTCCGCGACGAGCTACCGGACATCCCCGGCGTTCGCGAGCGATGGGGACGGGACCTGCTGCACTGTCCCTACTGCCACGGCTGGGAGGTCCGCGACCAGCCGATCGGGGTGTTGGGCACGAGACCGGACGCGGTGCAGCACGCGCTACTGGTGCGCCAGTGGTCCGACGACGTGATCTTCTTCGCTCACACCCTGGACGTGAGCCCGGAGGAGCTCGACCAACTGGGGGCTCGCGGCGTGCAGGTCGTACACGGCGCGGTCGAGCGGCTGGTCATCGAGGGGGACCGGTTGACGGGTGTGGCGCTGGTCGACGGTCGAGTGATGCCACGAGCGGCAGTATTCATCCGACCCGTGAACGTGCCGCATGGCGATGGCCTGCTGGCAGGGCTCGGCTGCGACCTCGATGCGGCCGGTTTCCCCCTCGTCGATGCCACCGGCCGCACCAACATCCCCGGCGTATGGGCGGCCGGCAATGTGGTCGATTCGCGCCTGCAGGTGATCACCTCGGCCGGAGCCGGTTCGGCCGCTGCTATCGCCATCAATGCCGACCTGGTGCAGGAAGACATCCGATGGGCCGTCAAAGGCCGTCTCGACACCCAACGCGACGATCCGAGCCTGGTCGCCACCATCGGCAGAGCCCGTCCCTCACCGCCCTGACGGCCACTCTCCTATTCCTGGCCATGGCTGGTTCCAGGCCACGCTGGCCCATGGGGCACCGCTTGGTGCCCATGTGCTCGGCAGTCGGATCGTCGTCGGCTACCTGGATCTCGATACGATCGCCAACCTCGCGTCGCACAGCCGCACCGACCGCGGTCCCCTGCGCGCGATCCGGGTACGTCGCCTTGCGTGGAAGCGGCCCCCTCTGACCGCCTTGTCACGGACAGTCGGGTCACATAGGGCAGCCGTGCCGACGTGCGAGCCGCGTTCGTCGGCATCTGCCGACCGGCCGGGCATGTCGATCTCAAACGACATCGGGTGAACGCGGCGGCCGTTGCGTGGACCGCCATGTCGACGTGCCACGGTAGGGTCGCGCCGCATGCCTGCCAGCCGGGCGGTGGCCCGGCAGCTCGCAGATCATCACGTGGCCGGCGGGGCTTGAGTTACGCCGCCCGCTGCAAGCTCCGCGATGGTGGCCCGCCCAAGCTCGGCCAACAGCGCGTCCTGCGCCGCGGCGAAGACTTGGTGCACATCGCACGGACCGTCCCAGAGGCACGGCGCGGAACGCAGGACGCAGACTCGTCGGCGCGGGTCGCCTTCGACAGCCTCGACCACCTCCAGCAGGGTGATGGATCGAGGATCGCGACTCAGCCGATAGCCGCCCAGGCGTCCTACCTTCGCCTCCACGATGCCGACCCGGACCATCTCGACCATCACCTGGGCGACGAACCGTCGCGGGACGCCCGTGATGGCCGCCAGCCTGGGTGCAGGGATGACCGCGCCGGTTTCCGCGCGACCGAGCGCGATGACGGCGCGGATGGCGTAGTCGCCGCGCCGGGTCAATTCCAGTCGCATTGGTCCCATCGGCTCCAGGTGTACGCGAGAACCTGCCGAACGGCCATGCCGGATGGCCCGTGCACGGTTCATAGGTAATGATAAGTTACTCGCTGAACGTTTATTGCCGGAGCCGCCGGGCGGGCAAGTCTCGCACCGGCAAGGAGTGTTGATGGACCGAAGGATCGTCGCGGCCGCCTGCCTGTTGGTCGTGCTGGCCACCGCCACTGGCTGTGCCAGCGGCCGCACCACCTGGACCCCCCGCGCAGTCGCGGTCGCGGATGCGAACGTGACGCCGTCCGCCACGGATGGCGCACCCGCGGCCGCAGAGAGCGCTCCCCCGGCCGCCACGCAGCCGACGGACGCTCCGTCCGAGGCACCGCCCTCTGGTGAGGTAGCGGGCACACTCGACATCGTGGCCATCGACCTCGCGTTCCAGCCGAACGCGCTGTCCGTGCCTGCGCCCGGCACGTACTCGGTCCGATTCACCAACAACGGCGCCATATTCCACGACATCCAGTTCGGGGACGCCGTGCCCATCGGTGCCGATCCCGGTCAGACCGGGAACGGATCGGTCGTGATCCCGGCAGGGGGCATCGCCTTCATCTGTACGGTCCCGGGCCATGCGGCGGCCGGCATGACCGGTACCGTGACCGTGGAGGGACCGGCTCCGAGCGCGGCGGCCAGTGCGGCTCCCGATGATCACGGTGGCCCGGCCCCTGAGACCGAGGTCGTGGCCGATCCGAACGCGCCGCCACCAGTCACCTATGACGCGACGGCCCCGGCTGCCCTCAGCGGTGACGTGCACGACATCGACCTGGTCATGACGGAAGAGCTGATGACCGTCGCACCCGGTTTCCAGCAACTGGTTTGGACCTTCGGTGGCACCGTGCCCGGTCCCGTCATCCGGGTCAAGGTCGGTGACACCATCCGGGTCCACCTGAAGAACCCCATCGAGAACGTGATGGCCCACTCCATCGACTTCCACGCCAGCCAGGTCGCCTGGAACGACGAGATGCGCTCCATCGCGCCTGGCGAGGAGCTGCTCTACGAGTGGACCGCCGACTATGCCGGCGTCTGGATGTATCACTGCGGCACGTCACCGACGCTTCATCACATCGCGAATGGCATGTACGGCATGGTCATCGTGGAGCCCGCCGAGGGCCTCCCCCCGGTCGACAAGGAGTTCGCGCTGGTCCAGAGTGAGTGGTACCTTGGGCCCCAGGGCGAGGTGACCGACCTCGCCAAGGCCATGGCCGCCGCGCCCGCGCCCGACTTCGTGGTCTTCAACGGCGTCGCCAACCAGTACAAGGACGCGCCGCTTCAGGTCGGCACCGGCGAGCGGGTGCGGTTCTTCGTGCTCAACGCAGGCCCGAGTGTCGACAGCTCGTTCCACATCGTGGGCACCATCTTCGATAGCGTCATCAAGGAAGGCATCCACCTGGTCAGGGGCAACGACGGCAACTGGGGTTCCCAGGCTGTCGACTTGGCCCCCGCGCAGGGCGCCATCATCGAGACGACGACGGCCGAGGATGGCCTGTACCCCATCGTGACCCATGCGTTCAATCTCGTCGGTCGCGGCGCGCTCGGTCTGCTGCAGGCCGGGGACGGCGATCCAACGAACTGACCCAGGCGAGGGACTCGACCGAGCGTCCTTCAGCGATCGGTACCGGCAGCTGCCGCCTCTGTGCGGCAGCTGCTCCGTCACCCCAAGAGCACAGCCTGCCATCGGTATCACCGGAGCCTGCTGACGCCCGTGGCTCCCCGATACCGGCCGTCACGGCCGGACCACAACATCACGCTCGCCGCGATCCTCTCGCGAACGAACGTACGGTGCTGGCATGGCAACGACGGTGCTCGCGATCATCCTCCGCGTCTCGGTCGGCCGGTTCGCGCTCGATGGTCGGGGCGACGCCCAGTCAGCCACCTTCGGGCCGCATCTGGTGATGACCGCGGTCGTCACGGTGCGCGCCATCGCCACCACCCTGTACCCTTCTGTCAGTACGCTAGCGGGCGAAGGCAGCGTCGCATGGGTACCCTCCGTTTGACAGAGGAGCGACTCATGGCTGATGCGCACCTGATTCAGTGGCTGCTCCACGCCGATCCCGCGCTCCGCTGGCAGGTCGAGCGGGACATCCTCCATGCCCCGGACGAGGTCTGGACAACGACGCGTGCGCTTATCGCGACGGAGGGATTCGGTGCGCGACTGCTCGCGCTGCAGGACCCGGATGGCCAGTGGGCCGGCGGCGCATTCTTCCCGGGCACGGGCTTCCAGATGCCGGAGGACAAGGGGGAGGGGCAGCCGTGGGTCGCCACGACGTGGTCGCTCAACTCGCTCCGCGAGTGGGGAGTCGACGCGTCCGTGATGACGGAGACGGCCGAGCGCCTTGGCGCCAACTGCCGCTGGGAGTACGACGACCTGCCGTACTGGGGTGGCGAGGTCGACTGCTGCATCAACTCCTGGACGCTCTCGAACGGTGTCTGGCTGGGCGCGGATGTCCAGGGCATCGCTGACTGGTTCGTGGAGCACCGCCTGGGAGACGGTGGCTGGAACTGCGAATGGGTCGAAGGGTCGACCAGATCCTCATTCCACTCCACCCTGAACGCGCTCAAGGGCTTGCTCGACCACCAGGTCGCCACTGGCGGCTCCGATGCCACGCGTGCCGCACGCCGCTCCGGTGAGGGATACCTGCTCGAGCGCCGTCTCATGCGGCGACTGTCAACAGGGGAGGTGGTCGCGCCGTGGGTGACCCGGTTCGCATCCCCCTTCCGCTCGTACTACAGTGTGCTCAGCGCCGCCGAATACTGCCGAGCTGCGTCCCTGGTTGACGGCACGCCGCCCGACCCGCGGATGGCGGACGCGATGGCGGCGATCCGTGCTGCCCGCCAGCCCGATGGCACCTGGCTCCAGCAGCGACGCCACCCTGGGCGTGTGTGGTTCGAGATCGACGTGCCCGTCGGCGAGTCGTCCAAGTGGCTGACCCTGTTCGGCACCCGCGTCCTGGAGTGGTGGGATGCCCCAATGGACTCATTCACTCCAGCACCCTGAGGCAGGCCTCCGTCGAGGCGCCCACACAGAGGAGTCGAGAGATGGACCTCAAACTCGAGGTGGTGGTCGTCCCGTTCTTGGATGTCGATCGGACAACGCACTTCTCCAGGATCCAGATGGCAGTGGCGAGTACGGTATGTCCGTGATGCACCTGGAGCCCATCGCGGACGGCGCCCCGCTGGCTGGCTGGGCGCCTGTCGTAGAGGACCCTTCGTTCGGGTCGCTATTGCGCCCGGGCGCAGTCATGCGCCGGCTCGCCACGGGCGCGGTCTGGTCGGAAGGTCCCGTCTGGCTGCCGGCGGACGGCTCGGTGCTGTGGAGCGATATCCCGAACGACCGATTGCTGCGCTGGTATCCGGACGGCCACGTTGCCGTGTTCCTGGGCTCCTGTGAGTTCCAGAATGGCCACACGCTCGACCATCAGGGGTCGATCATCGCCTGCTCCCACGGCAACCGGCGTGTCGAGCGGCTCGCCCTCGACGGCTCGCTGACGCCCATCGTCGACCACTATCTGGGCATGCGTCTGAATTCCCCGAATGACGTCATCGTCAAGTCGGACGGCACCATCTGGTTCAGCGACCCGCCATACGGCATCGCGACGGACTGGGAGGGCCACGCGGCCGAGTCGGAGATCGGGGACTGCCTCGTGTTCCGGTTCGACCCCCGCACGGACGAGCTGGACGCTGTCGCCGACTGGGTGGAGGAGCCCAACGGGCTCGCGTTCTCGCCCGACGAATCGATCCTGTATGTGGTGGACACCTCGGCCGTCTCCCGGGCCGACGGCGGCGGCAACCACCACATCGCAGCCTTCGACGTGCTCGATGGCCGGACCCTGACGAACCCGCGAGTGTTCTTCACCATGGACGAAGGCCTGGCCGACGGACTTCGAGTCGACGTCCAGGGCAACATATGGACATCCGCCGAGGATGGCATCCACGTGATCGCGCCCGACGGCCGGCGCCTCGGCAGGCTACCCATCCCGGAGCGGACGTCGAACTGCGTCTTCGGGGGCCCGACCGGTGACCGCCTGTTCATCACCGCATCGACGTCGCTGTACGTGATCGATGTGGCCACCCGCGGGGCCGTCGCGACGCCCGCCCCTGGCTAGTCGTCGAGCGATGTGTTCGCGACCGATGGCACACCTTCGATGGCCCGAACGGCCCGTCCGCATCGGCCGCGGGAGCGTCAGTTCGGGATGCTGACCGGTAGGCCCAGGGCAGCGCTGTCGTAGCTGGCCAGGGCCAGTCGTACCGCGTCCCGGCCATCCTCCCCGGTGCACACGATGGGGCCCGTGCCCTGGACCGCAGCGAGGAAGCTGGCGACCGCCAGCGAGTGATCCGAACCCGCCGGTGTCTGCCACGACTCGGCCTGTGGGTCGTCCCAGGTGATGTTGCCTGGATCGCGGTAGACGTGCCGAAGGATGGGTCGACCCGATCGCTCGCTGTACTCCAGGGCACCCTTCGTACCGTTGACCCAGAAGCCCTGGTCCCAGCCCGTGGCCGTCCAGGCCGTCTCGATCTCACCCAGCGCACCGCTCTCGAACAGCAGGCTGACGGCGGCCGTGTCCTCCAGCTCGATGTCGAACTTGAGCGTGGCGGTCCGGCAGAAGACCTCTGCGACCGGGCCGCCGAGGTAGCGCGCCAGGTCGAACAGGTGACAGCCGTTGTCCAGGAGCGTGCCGCCGCCGGCCAGCGAGCGCATCCGGAAGCCGGGCGGCACCTCGGCCGCGCCGGACCAGTCGTGTGCCTGACGCAGCCGTACGAAGGTGACACGACCCAACTCCCCCGACTGGATCATCTGTCGAGCACGCGCGACCGCCCGATTGGAGCGCAGGTGATGGTCGACCTGGAGCACCACGCCGGCCTCGCGACATGCGGCGATCATCTCGTCGGCCTCGGTCAGCGACAGCGAGATGGGCTTCTCGCACAGCACGTCGATACCTGCCGCGGCTGCCGCCAGGGTCGGTGCGTGGTGCGCGGCGTTGGGCGTGCAGATGGACACGGCATCCAGGCCGGGCAATGCCAGCAGGTCCCGGAAGTCACCGAAGGTATGGCGCACGGACCACTCGGCGGCGCGTGTCTCAAGGGTCAGCGGGTTGGTGTCCGCGATGGCCACGACCTGGGCGCCCGCGGTCTTGTAGCCCTTGACGTGGTTCCGGGCGATGTTGCCGGCACCGATGATGCCGACCCGGAGCGGCCGAGGGGCCTCTGCCTGGGACGCGGGCCCTGCCTGGGACGCGGCCACTGCTTCGGACCCGGCCGCATCACCCGCGACCTGCGTCACCCGCGGGACCAGGGTTCGAGCGCAGGACTCTGGAGTGCCTCGGTCATGTCCCGGGAGATCCGCCGCGCTGCCCAGCCGGCGGCATTGGCCAGGATCTGCAGGATGTTCGCGTCGTGATATGTGGGATGGGTCTCGTGACCTGGCTGGAAGTACAGCACGCGACCCAGGCCTCGATCCCAGGCACATACGCTCCGGAACACCTCGCCGCCCGGGAACCAGCCGATCATCAACAGCTCGTCCGGGTCTGGGATGTCGAAGCGCTCGCCGTACATCTCCTCCTCGGCCAGCTCGATGTGGTCAGGGATACCGGCCATCACGGGGTGGTCGGGTCGCAGGTTCCAGAGTCGCTCGTGCTCGCCCGCCTCCCGCCACTTCAGGCTGCAGGATGTGCCCATGAGCCGCCGGAAGGGCTTGGAGAAGTGTCCCGAATGGAGCACCACCAGGCCCATGCCGCCAAGCACAGCGTGCTGGACCCGGTCGACGATCTCGTCGCTTACCTGGTCATGGCGCACGTGACCCCACCAGAACAACACGTCCGTCCCGGCCAGCACCTCGACCGTCAGGCCGTGCTCCGGCTCATCGAGGGTCGCCGTCCGGACATCGAACGGACCGAGCGGCGCGATGCCGGTCGCGATCGCGCCGTGGATGCCCTGGGGATAGATGGCTGCCACGTGCTCGTCGGAGCGCTCGTGGACGTACTCGTTCCACATGGTGACGTTGATCTGTTGCATAGCCGCCGACGATAGCCCAAGTACGGCCCGCCGGCAGTCCTCGATGTCGGCGCCCTACGTCGCGTGCCCGACAGACGGCCGAGCCCCACCCGGCAGTCGCCCGACGACCACCCCGATGATGAGCGCAGCCACCACCACGGCGCAGCCCGCTGCCATCCACGCAGCGATCGCTATGTCGGACTGCTTGACCGCGATGCCTGCGAATGCCCACACGATGACCGCGCCGTACGCGACGTCCCGCTCACGCACGACCATGATCGAGGCGATGCCCAGCCCGACGGCGAGCACGACGACCGCCCACGCTTCCTCGCCCAGCGGCCATCCTCGATACCCGGCCAGGTACAGCATCTGGGAGATATTGGCGATCGTCGCGACCGTGATCCAGCCCAGGTACACCGAGAACGGCAGGACGACCAGCCAGCCGAACCAACTCGCCTCACGCGTTGCAGCAGGGTCCCGGAGTCGGCGATGGATGACGATGAGTGTCACGAGGAGTGTCAGCATCACGGGCACGGTGAGCAGGAACACCTGGAACTGCCACAGCAGCACCCAGAGCGCGTTGAGGATGCCCGTGAGTGCCGGCAGGTAGCCCAGGCGACGCAGCGTCGCGTTGGTGCGCATCGAGGGCAGTGCCTGAGCAACGGTGAAGACCAGCAGCAGCAGGTAGATGACGCTCCAGATCCCGAACACATAGTTCGCGGGCGTCACAAGCACCGGGAAGCGGTCCGACAGCTCGGCGGTCGTCACGCCGCCCAGCGGCAGCACGACAGCGGCCGCATTGACGATGACCGTCCCGACATATGTCAGGACGGTCACGATCTGGCGTTGCAGGTCTCGATCCACGTTGCCCTCCAGGAAGTCGTCCCGGACCATCATGCCATCACTTGGGAACGGTGCTGCCCTCGCACAGGGCAGCCGGGTCGCTGCTGTTGCCATCGTTCAGGTCGAAGCTGTTGCCTGCCGAGGCCGACACCACGTAGCTGCTCGAGCCCTTGCAGTCTGCGGACGACCCGTTGCTGTTGGAGCGGAAGTCGTTGTGGTGGACGCTGGTGCCCGTGGTCCGGGTGCCGTCGCTGCCCGCGGCAGTCCCGGCCACGAACAGTCCGTGGACCGTGGCCCCGCTGGACGTGTTGCTGTAGATCTGCATCGTGTCGCCATCGAGCAGGTCCAGGCCGACCTGGCCGCCCGTCATCTCGTTGTCGTGGACGTTGCCGCCATTCGCATGCTGGATCCGGATATCTGCCGCGAACCGCGCGATCGTGTTACCCCGAACGGACGTCGCGGAGCCGGTGCCGTCAAGCATCACGCCGGCCATGGGCTGGCTGGGATCGCCAGGTCCAGCCGCCGGGCCGATGAGCGTATTGCTCTTGACCGTGCCGTTGGCACCGTCGTCCAGCAGCACCGCAGAGCCGCCCGTCGCCTGGACGAAGTTGAGGTGCGCGAACGTGACGCTGTTGTCGTCGATGACCACGTTGGTGCTGACACCCTTGAGGTCGATGCCGTCGTCGCGGTAGTCCTTGACCGCGTTGTCGCTGATGGTTCCGGTCGTGCCGTCCGTAGCACTGATGCCGTCGTAGACACCGCAGAACGCGCCTGGCCCGCTGGGTCGGATGTCATTGCCGGTGATGAGCACATTCTTGGCACTCATCGCCCGGATACCAGTGGACACGTCGCAGTAGTTGTGGCTGGTGCCCAGGAGTGCGCGGATCTTGAAGCCCTTGACCGTCACCTTGTCGACATCGTCGATGGTCACGAGGTAGGTCGTGTTGAAGGTCGCCTCGTCGCGCGCCTTGATGGTCGCGCCCAGATCGGACACGGACCGGAGGATCAGGCCGGTGCGGGCGCCCTTGATGGTCACCGGGCCGACATACGTGCCGGGACAGACCTTGACGGTGTCCCCGGCGCCGGCCGCGTTGACACCCTTCTGGATCGTCCTGTAGGCGGTCTTGGTGCCGGAGCAGCTGGAGCTACCGACCTTGCCGTCGTCATCGACCCAGCGGGTCTTGCCGGCGGCGCTGGCGGGGCTCACCAGCATGGACAGCGCGAGCGACGAGAGCAGCAGCGTGCTGCCGACGAAGCGGGACCTCGGCGAACTGGACACGGATAGGCCTCCTGAACCTGCGTTCGGGTCGGGGAGGCGCGTCGTGGCCTCATGTGTGCACAGGTGACCACGCCGTG
This sequence comes from Candidatus Limnocylindrales bacterium, assembly GCA_038329515.1. Classification (GTDB taxonomy): domain Bacteria; phylum Chloroflexota; class Limnocylindria; order Limnocylindrales; family CSP1-4; genus JAFMJV01. The sequence goes on from JBBQNA010000016.1 coordinate 14,291, forward strand.
CTGTGCGCGTCTATCGGGCGATCGACGTCCGGGACATGGGACGAATGACGTAGCGCCTCAGCCCTGGGGTTCCGACTGGCGGGCCTGCCACTCCCCCTGCAGGAGCGCATACACGAGCTCATCGGTCCACTCGCCCTTGACCATCTCGTTCTCCACGAGGAGCGCCTCGCGGCGCATGCCGAGACGCTCCATCACCCGCGCCGACGCAACGTTGCGAGCGTCGCATCGGGCCACGATGCGATGCAGGCCGAGTGTCTGGAAGCCCATCCGGAGCAGCGCCTCGCAGGCCTCCGTGGCATAGCCCTGTCTGTGGTGATCGGGGTGGAAGACATAGCCGATCTCCCCCTGCAGGTGCTCGTTGCCGGTCCACTCGAGGAGCAGGTCGCCGATGCACTGGCCGCCATCGGCCAGATCCACGGCCAGGCTCAGGTGATCGCCCGCGGCCCGGATGGCGTTCGCGGCGATCTTGCGGTCGAGCACCACGCGCGACGCGGCCATATCGCGGGGTCCCGAGTACAGGTATCTCGCCACGCCCGGCAATCGATCGAACGCGTTGAACGCGTCGAGATCATCGAGCCGGAATGGTCGAAGGGTGAGCCGTGCCGTGCGCACGGGACGTTCGAGCAGCAGCATCCGGGGAGCGTAGCGGCAAGCATCCACGGCCGGCGGGCCGGTACCCTCGTGGGCATGGAGATGCGAACTGATGACGCGGCGTCCGCGATGCTGCGTCCTATGAGCCTGGCCGACCTGTCGGCCTGCCTCGAGGTCTACTACGAGTCCCTGGACGAACTGCACATCCGCGTGGGTCAGCCGGTGGACGAGCGGTTCCCGGAGCTGATGGTCCGGCTCCTCGGCGTGATCCTGGGCTCGGACCCGTCCACCAGCTGGGTCGCGGAGTCGGCGGGCCGTGTGGTTGCCTTTGGTCAGGGTGTCCGGCGGGGCGACCTGGCACATCTCGCGTTCCTGTTCGTGCGTCCCGGCGACCAGGGCAAGGGCCTCGGCCGAGCCGTGCTGGAGCGTTGCCTGCCGGGTGCCGCGACGAGCTCGCCAGGTGAGCGACCGGGCCTTCGGATGAGCGTGGCGGTGGAAGCCATCCAGCCCATATCCACTGCGTTGTACGCGTCGTACGGGATGCTGCCGAGGGTGCCCATCCACACCCTGGTGGGCAGCATCCGTCCCGACGGACTGCCGAACCTGCCCGCTGGCCTGACGGCCCGACCTCTGGCGCCGATGGCGGTAGAGGGTCTCGAGGCAGCCGCGCTGGCAGCTGCCGTCATGGCCGTCGACCACGCGGCGTACGGCTTCGCTCGTCTCGGCGACCACGCGGTGGCCCGCCAGATGGGTCGCACCGGGTACCTGTTCGAGGATGCCATCGGTGCCGTACGTGGCTACGGCTATGTGTCAGACGCGGGCCGCCTGGCACCGACCATCGTGGATGACCCAGCACTGCTGCCAGGTGTCCTGGGATACCTCGTGCGTACCTGTGACCCCACCACCAGCTGGAACGTGGGGCTACCAGGGCCGAGCGCTGCGTTCAGGGAGTTGATCGCCGCGGGCCTGCGCATCGAGGGCCCGCCGGTCATCTACTGCGCGACCTGGCCCGGTCCGCCCTATCAACGCATCGTGCCCACCGGGTTCGCGATGCCCTGACGCGGATCGCCGTGGCGGGGTACCAGGACCCGGTGGTCCGACCGGTGCATGGTGGTGGAGTGTCGTGGGCATCCATCGTCCGGCGTGACCGGAGTAGTCGAGCGGGATGCGCCCGCCATACCGTGTCGTACCCGAGGATCACCGTGCGACGTTCGCGTTCCCTGGCCGTGTGGCTCTCATCCCTGCTGGCACTGCTCCTGCTGCTCACGGCACCTGCGGCCTTCGCCCAGAACGGTGGCGCCGGCGGTTGGCGCCTCAGCCAGCTCACGGTCAGCCACGGTCCGGTCACCGCCACGCTGGCCGATGCCGCGTCGGACGGCCACGCCGTGGGCGACGTGCGTGCCTTCCACATCCCGTTCGAGGACGGGCGGCGGCACGCGGCTGGCGCTGTCGACGCACTCCTGACGACGACGTCCATCGATACCCCAGCGGTCGGCGACGAGACGCGTATCGGGCTCCTGGTGTTCAGCTTCGGTGACGGGCCGGACCAGCTCGTGGTCCAGGGCACGGCCGAGTACCCGGCGGCGGGTGCAACGATCGCTGCGGACAGCTCCACGACTCGGCCCGTGACCGGGGGCTCCGGGCGCTACTTCGGCGCCAGCGGCAGCGCCATGAGCACGCATCTTGCGGACGGTACGTGGCGTCACGACTTCCGGCTGCTCCTGCCGCGCGCCGGCCGGGGTGGTCGCCGCGACATCACGGACACGCCAACAGTCTCGATGTCGCCGGCCGCCACAGCTGCCCCTGGCTCCAGCGCCGAACCAGCTGCGGCCGTGCGCACGGAACTGGGCACCACACTCGCCGATACCGCGCCGGGACAGCGTCTCGGGCTGTGGCACGTCACCATCCCCGTCGGCGCATCGCTCGCGGCTCACTGGCACCCGGGCTATCAGCTCGCACGCATCGAGTCCGGCACGTTGACCTACACCATCCTGACGGGCTCGCTGACCATCATCGAGCCCGATGGCACCACCACCCAGGCCTCGGCAGGCCAGGTCGTCGATATCCCGGCAGGCACGAGTGTCGTCGAGCAGCCGCAGGCCGAGCACTCGGCCGCGAACCTGGGTGACGTGCCCATCGAGATCGTGCTCGCGACGTTGTTCGAGGACGGAGCACAGCCGGCCATCCTGGTCGCGACCCCATCGCCCGCTCCGTCCATCGCCCCCTAGGGCTCACCGCGAGGCCCCGGTCGATCGCCGCGGTCGAGGGCGAAGGAGACGGCAGACTGCTCGTCCATGGCCATGCCCTCGGCGTAGGCCGCCGCCGTGTCGGTATCGGACGAGGGGAGTGGGGTCGTAGCCAAGGAGCGCGCGTTGGCGAGTCCCCACCGGACCCCGCAGGCCTCGAATCACGGCGCACGCCGGGGGGCACGTCGCGTCAGGCGAGGGGTCCGTCGGACACTGTCGACCGGCCGCCGAACAGTCGTCGTTCGATGTCCCTCCGACGCAGTGCGACACACGCGGTCAGGATGGCGAAGCTGCCCCACCAGATGACTGGCATGGCCAGGAGCACCCCGATGGGCAACGCCCAGCGACGATCACCCAGGGCTGCCCAGACGACGACCACGGCGGCGACTGGCAGCCGGACCAGCAGCGGCACCGGTACCGATCCGGAGACCGTGCTGGAGTTGGTGCTGCTGCCCAGCAGCTCCAGCCACTCGCGCCACAGCGCGGGCGCGATGAGCAGCGACACGGCTACGAGGAAGCCCGTCACGACGGCGACCTCGACCAGCGCTCGCCACTCCCGGCGGACCATGAACCAGAGCAGGCCCATGGCTGGCGTCACCTTGGTCAGGATGGCGGAGGCCCAGACACCCGGCCGCCGGAAGCCGATGACGATCATGGCCGCCAGCAGGATGGTGATGTTGCCGCCCCACAGCTCGGGGAAGGTGAGCACGATGAGCGGCCCGAACAGGAGCGGTCCGGACATCCAGCGCAGCACGAGCAGCAGCAGCGTGGTCCAGATGGCCAGGAATACCGGCCACGACAGCATCCGGATGGGCGCCAGCGCCTCCAGGAACGCGGGCGAGTACAGGTACGCGCTCTCCTGGCCGACCGAGCCGGGTGCATACGGTGCCGCCATGGGCACCGCCCAGTAGGCGCGGGCGTCCTGTCCTGGGCCGTAGCTGTCGGGCTGGAAGGGCTCCGCGCCGAGCGTCATGACCACGACGAGGGCGACCGCCAACACGATGCCGGCCGCGACCAGCACCTGGCGCAGTCGGCGCAACCCATCGTCAGACACGAGGGTGGTCAGCTCTCCGGGGCGGTGCCCAACGACTGGCCGAGCAGCAGCGGGTGGCCCAGCAGGCCGGTGTAGCGCGGCCGGTAGCGATCGCTGTTGTACATCACGTCCACGTCCACGTGGCGTGCGCCAAGTGCCGGATCAGGCAACGGGGAATGGGCGTACTTGCCATCACGGATGGCTGTCATGCGACCACTCACGCCGTCAGCGATGAGGTCCATGGCCACGTTGGCGAAGGTGAACGCGACCATCGTGTCCACGGCGTCCGGGTCGCCCGACCGGAGGTCGTAGGTCAGCTCCGAGAACACGGTCTCGATTCCCGACCGGCGCTTGATCTCGGATGCCAGCGTTTCCGCGATGTTGGCCTTGTGGCGATGGCCGAACGCGTCCGCGTCGCCCACTTCCTCCAGCGTGCCGCCGGCCCACATGGCGCCTTCGGCGGCGATGACGAATGAGTAGTGGCTGGGGTTCGTGCGATGGTCCTCGGCGAGCACCGATACCAGGTGGTCCAGGTCGAAGGGCGACTCGGGGATCAGGCAGCGGCCGGTGGTCACGTACGCGGTATACAGCGCCGTGAAGCCGCAGTCGCGACCAAAGATCCGGAACACGCCGATCCGCTCATGCGAGCCGAGCGTCGTGCGCTGGCGGTTGATGAGCTCCTTGGCACGCGTGATGGCGGTGGAGAAGCCGATGCAGTACTCGGTGCCCTGGACATCGTTGTCCATGGTCTTGGGGATCGCGATGAGGGGCACGCCGTTGTCGGCCAGCACCTGCGCGAAGCTGAGCGTGTCATCGCCACCGATGGGTACCAGGTAGTCGATGCCCAGCCGCTCGATGTTCTCCAGCACGATGGGCGTCAGGTCCCACGTGACGCCGTCATGGGTCAGGGTGTCGAGGCGGGCCTGCGGGACGTGGTCGGGCAGCGCCGACTTGCGCATCTTGCGGGGACTGGTCCGAGAGGTATGCAGCATGGTGCCGCCGGTCCGGTCGATCGCCCGCGTGTTCACCCGGTCGAGGGGCATCACATAGCGAGCGTCGGGCACGCTGCCTGGGATCTGGTGGGTCATGCCCTCCCAGCCACGCCGGATACCGACCACGTCGTAGCCCAGCTCGCTGGCGCGATACGTGACGCTCTTGATGACGCCGTTGAGACCAGGGACGTCGCCGCCGCCGGTAAGGATGCCGATGCGTCTGGTGCGGGCCATGGTGGTCCTCTCGGGGTTGGTCTGGAGGTCGTGCAGCGTGTGGTCGCGAGGCGCGGCAGATGGTAGCTCGCCGCGCGGAAGCGTGGTCCGGCCGTCCCGGATGCCCCCCGGGGCCCTCGTGGACCTGTAGCATCGGCCCGTGAACTACGAGTTGTACATGGGTGCCGCTCTGGCAGAGGCAGCCGCCGCTGTGGTTGGTGGCGAGCGGCCCGATGGTGCCGTCGCGGTGGTGGACGAGGCGATGGTGGCGAGGGGGCGTCCGGGCCTCCGGTCGACTGGTGACCCCACATCCCACGCCGTGGTCCAGGTCATCCGCGAGGCGGCACGCCGCCTCGGCCGACCGTCACTGGCGGGTGTCACGGTGTTCTGCGTCGTGGAGCCCTGCGCGATGTGCGTGGGTGCCCTGCTCGAATCCGACGCGGACGGCGTCGTATACGCCCTCGCCGATCCGCTGCAGGGGGCGTGCGGCTCGACCGTCCAGCTCGCCGACCGTGGGCGTGGCCCGCGCCGTCTTCGGGTCGTGTCCGGGATCCTGGGCCAGGAGGCCGCCGACCTGGTGGCGGACGACCTCGTGGCGCTCTTGCCGGGACCTGCCTGAAGGCCCAGTCCGTCGGTCCGCCGGGTGCGTTTGCTATGCTGCCCTTGGAGAGGTGTCCGAGTGGTTGATGGTGCCGCTCTCGAAAAGCGGTGTGCGAAAGCACCGCGGGTTCGAATCCCGCCCTCTCCGCCATCGCCCTTCGACTCGGACATGTAGCAGCCGGAGCATCCCGCGCCCGCGGAGAGGTCGCCTAGTGGCCGAGGGCGCCGCACTGGAAATGCGGTATGGGGCAACCCATCGAGGGTTCGAATCCCTCCCTCTCCGCCACTCACCGCCCAGGCGCTGGGATCGACGCTTGCAGGACGGCGCTAGAGTCACGGTCATGCCGGGCTTCCGGTCGTGCCGGGATTCCGGCCATGCAGAGGTGACACTCGATGCGTGATCGTCGGCTGATCGGGATCAGCGCCCTGTTCGCAGCCATTGCTCTCGCGAGCATCAGTCCCCTGACCGTGAGCGCCGCGACGCCCACTCGCTTTGGGGCAAAGCTCACCCACCAGACACAGCCCACGCCCCGCGAACGGTGTGGCGACACGGTGGGTAAGTCCGACCCTCGGACGTGCACCTGGGTGGCCGTCGAGGCATTCGAGAACGGGGGCCACGAACAGGCGCCAAGGGCCGGCACCATCCGCAAGGTCCGCCTCGTCTCGTGCATCGCTGGCAGCTTCACGGTCCAGGTGGCACGTGCCAAGCCTGGCGAGGACAAAGCCAAGATCGTGCGCAGCGGTCCGACCTTGAACTACGTCAAGGACAACCAGAGCGGCGGCTGCGGCGGTCCGGACGGCGACAACTACAAGATCCAGAGCTTCAACGTCAACCTCCATGTGGACAAGGGCGACTACATCGCGGTCAAGGGCACCAAGATCGGCTTCATCCACAACTCAAGCAGCGGCGACGCGCTGGTGTTCGAACCTCGGCTGGCCACGGGAGGCTCATACCAGGTCGCTGACGAGTCGACCGGCGGGATGCTCATCCAGTTCCAGTACTGACCACGGCGACCGGGGGGCCGCGTGAGGCCCCACGCCGGTCGGACGTCGGACGGTCTATCATCCCCGGGCCGTGCTAGGCGGGGAACTAGCGGTGCCCTGTACCTGCAATCCGCTCCAGCAGGGCTGAATCCCCTCTCGAGGCCCGCGTTCGCGGAAGCCGACGGAGCGAGCGGCGTTGAGGATCGGGTCCCGCGCAGCGGCGACGCGTGAACCACGTCAGGTCCGGAAGGAAGCAGCGTTAAGCGCTGCTCGCCGGGTGCCGCGGACCGGCCTGGTCCGAGCCGATCGCTCCGGTGGGCCCACGGGCGCCTTCGGTCGACAGAGGGTGCACGGCAATCTCTTCCTCGTGCGCCGTCCGCGCGCGAGCGCGCCCAGCGGCGCCGGGTCAGCCAGCCCGTTCTGGCCCTAGACTCCATGGGTGCCCATCACCCAAGCTGCAGCTACCCACACCGCGATCTACCGCCGATTCCGCGCCCAGACGTTCGGCCAGATGGTCGGCCAGCGGGCTGTCGTAGAGACCCTCCAGAACGCGGTCCGGATGGACCGGCTCAGCCACGGCCTGTTATTCGTCGGTCCCCGCGGCACGGGCAAGACCTCAACGGCGCGCATCCTGGCCAAGGCCGTCAACTGTACCGACCTGCGCGACGGGGAACCCTGTGACGCCTGCATCTCCTGCACCTCGATCCGGGACGGGCGGGCGATGGACGTCATCGAGCTGGATGCGGCGTCCAACAACCGGGTCGATGACATGCGTGAGCTGGTGCCCCGCGTGTATACCGCGGCCGCAGACCTGCGTCGCAAGGTGTTCATCATCGATGAGGTCCAGCGCATCAAGGAGGGCTGGGACGTCCTGCTCAAGACGCTGGAGGAACCGCCCGACGGGGTCCTGTTCATCTTCTGCACCACGGACCCCAGCCAGATCCGCCCGGCGGTCGTGTCCCGGTTGCAGCGCTTCACCTTCCGGCCTCTCACGACGGAGGAGATCGAGGGCAAGCTTGCCCGGATCCTGGGCTCGGAAGGGCGGGTCGCGGACGCAGATGCCCTGGCGCTCATCGCGAAGCTCGCCGCGGGTGGCATGCGCGACGCGGAGTCGCTGCTGGACCAGGTGCTCGCGACCTCCGATGCGGTGGTGGACGCGCAACTGGTGCGCGACCTGTTGGGGCTTGCGCCGGAGGCGGCCATCGAGCGTTTCGTGGATGCCCTCGCGGGTGGCGACACGCTCGCGGGTATCGATGTCCTCGACCAGCTGGAAGGAGAGGGCCGGGATCTCGTCGCGTTCTCGGAGCAGGTCATCAGCCGCATGCGGGAACGACTCGTCGCGTCCATGAGCGACCGCGATGGCGCCGCGGGCACCGCGTATCTCGCGGCGGCCGCGCGCCGGCTCACGGGCATCGACGCCAGCCGCAGTGGCCTCGGCGGCTACCGCTGGCAGCTGGAGCTGGCCCTCCTCTCGACCCTGCCGGACGCGCGCGTCGCCGCACGACCCCAGCCACCGTCAGCATCCTCGGCTCGCGCCACGACACCAGCCGTGCCAGCCCGGCCGGCCCCGCCGCCTGCCGGGGTGCCGGCCGGTACGCGTCCAGCGCGGGATGAGGCGCCGGCGCGCGCCGCACCGCCCGTGCGCCCGCCAGAGAAACCTGTGCTCAGCCCAGCCGTGCCACCCAGCCGGACAGCGCCACCCAACGCGCCAGTCTCGCCGCCCATCGGGGATCAACTGCTGGAGATCCAGGGCCGCTGGCCGGAGATCGTGGCCTGGATCGGCCGCAACCCGGCCAACAAACCGCTGGTCGCGAACTGCAGCCCGGTCGAGGTCAGGGACGGCATCGTCATCCTGGGTTTCCCGGAGAACCAGCCGTTCCTGCGCGAGAAAGCCGAGCACCGCCGATCCGCCCTGGAAGACGGCATCGCGCATGTCCTCGGCCGCCCGGTCGGGGTACGCTGCGTGGTAGCCAACATCGAGCTGCCGGTGGCTGGCACCGAGGAGGACATCGACCTGGTCGCCCAGGCGCGCAAGGTCTTCGGTGGCGAGCTGGCGGATGTCGCGGACATCGACTGACCTCAGCGAGCAGCAGCTCGACATCGACCACTTCCATCTCAGGAGGGACCCATGGGCTTCGGCAACTTCGCCAAGATGGCGCAGCAGATGCAGGCGGACATGGCGCGGGTCGAGGCGGAGCTCCTGGAGCTGCGTATCGAGGGGACCGCGGGCGGCGGCGCCGTGAAGGCGCTCGTGACGGGCAAGCAGGAGCTGCTGTCGGTGACCATCGACCCGGGTGTCGTGGACCCCGATGACGTGGAGATGCTCCAGGACCTGGTACTGGCGGCCGTGAGCGACGCCCTCAATCAGTCCAAGGCGCAGGCGGAGGCAAAGCTCGGCCGGGTCACCGGCGGCTTGAAGATCCCGGGCCTGTGATCGACGCCCGTTCCTCACGCCCGTGACGACGCTCGTCGAGCCCGTGGTCCGGCTCATCGAGTCACTGTCGCGACTGCCCGGCATCGGGCCCAAGACGGCACAACGCCTGACCTATCACTTGCTCCGGGCACCGGACACCGAAGCACGTGCGCTCGCCGCCGCCCTCATCGCCGTCCGCGATGAGGTGGTGTTCTGCGACCGCTGCTTCAACATCAGCACTGGTCCGGAGTGCCCCATCTGCCTCGACCCCGGGCGCGATGACGAGCGGCTGTGCGTGGTGGAGGAGCCGCTGGACGTGCTTGCCCTCGAACGCTCCGGAGCATTCCGGGGTCGCTATCACGTGCTGCACGGTGCGATCTCGCCCATGGACGGTATCGGGCCTGACCGGTTGCGTATCCGACAGCTGCTGCAACGCGTCGTGGAGCGGGAGCACGACGGCGCGCCCTACGCGGAGGTGGTGCTGGCCACGAACCCCACCCTGGAAGGGGAGGCAACCGCGATGTATCTCGCAGAGCGGCTCGCCGGTCATGTCGGCTCGGTGACGCGCATCGCCCGCGGCATCCCGGTCGGGGGAGACCTGGAGTACGCCGACGAGGTGACCCTGGTGCGCGCCCTCCAGGGACGCCGGGAGTTCGAGGCGGCACGCGAGCGATGAGCTACCTCATCAACGAAGCGCTGCTGCGGCTCATCAAGCCGCTCATCGCCCTCGTGCTCGGGCTGATCCTGTACTTCGTCCTGACTGGGCCCTTGGGGGAACCGGGCTCGGCCGTCCTTGGCCTAGCCTGCTGGATCTCGGCCGGGGTGCTCATCCAGCTCCTCGAGACGGGCGTCATCTAGCCTCGCCCGGTCCACCCGCACGCTCGTCCAGGGCCTTGGACGAGCGTGGCAACGGGCTTCCCACGCAGCGTTTGACAGCCCGCGCGGCGCCCGCTAGTGTTCCACCTCGTTGCGCTCGACCAGTGCGGTCGGGCCACCGGATCCCGGGTCAATATCCCGACCCGCGAGCGCCGGTACGAACCCCGGTCGTTGACAAGACCACGGCAGCGTGCGACAATGCGCTGCTCGCCGCGGTCTCGGACCCGGCTTGGGCTGCACCTTAACAAGTGAAGAGTGGCAGATGATCCTGGTAAGCGAGCGGGGCAAACCCCGACCTTCTAGGGACGATCGCAAGGTCGTTCCTTCTATTCGGAGAGTTTGATCCTGGCTCAGGATAAACGCTGGCGGCGTGCATGAGACATGCAAGTCGAACGGACGATTCGGGCTTGCTCGAATCGTTAGTGGCGGACGGCTGAGTAACGCGTAGGTGACCTGCCCCGAAGTGGGGAATAACTGCCCGAAAGGGTGGCTAATACCGCATGTGGTCGCACGTTCACTCGTGCGAGTAAAGCCGCAAGGCGCTTCGGGAGGGGCCTGCGTCCGATTAGCTCGTTGGTGGGGTAATGGCTCACCAAGGCGACGATCGGTAGGTGGTCTGAGAGGACGATCACCCAGACTGGGACTGAGACACGGCCCAGACTCCTACGGGAGGCAGCA